>CAZFWD010000341.1:0-10893 GCA_964522535.1 uncultured Desulfonema sp. | reverse complement strand
CCGATGTGCGGCGGCAGCTCATGATCATGAAGTCCTATATCGAGGGAATACGAAGCCTGATCTACTACGGCGGGTTCTGCCACGACATGGAAGCCCTGGCTGCGGACGACGCGGAAAAGGAAAGATGGGCGGATCTGACCGCCGTGCTGACACCCATCATCAAGGGGTATGTCACGGACCGGGCCTTTGAGATCACCAGCCACGCGGTTCAGGTCTACGGCGGCTACGGATACATTCAGGAATATCCGGTGGAGCAGCTGTTGCGCGACTGCCGGATTTTTATGATCTATGAAGGGACCAACGGCATTCAGGCCATGGACCTTATGGGCAGAAAGCTGGGAATGAAAAAGGGCAAGGCCTTCATCGATTATTTAGGCCTGATGCAGAAAACCATCGCCGATGCGAAACCGCTTTCCGGTCTTAGGGACCTCACGCAGCAGGTGGAAACCGCGGTGACCCGTCTGGGCGAAATTGCGCTCCACCTGTCGAAAACCGCCATGTCGGATCGAGTGCTGAACGCCTATATTTTCGCCCACCCGTTTCTGGAGGTGACCGGCGATGTCAGCATGGCCTGGATGCTGCTCTGGCGCGCCAGTGTGGCTTGTCAAAAGATTCAAAAGATAGCGGGTAGCGATGATCCGGCAATGTGGCTGGAAAAAGCGAAAACCAACAAAGATGCGGCCTTCTATTACGGCCAGCTCAAGACCGCCGAGTTTTTCGTAAAGACCCTGCTTCCCGTCACCATGGGCAAATGCGATGCCATTGCCGAGACCAACGGCGCGGCGGTTGATATGCTTGACGCCTCTTTTGGGGGGTAGCAGTTTTATCTTGGGGCCTGTATCTTTTGCACCTCGCGCATCTTTAAAGAAGGCGTGAAAAGTCAGTTTCGAGCGAGGTTGATTTTCAAGATTCAGTTGGTTTAGAACTTATTAGGGATGGAAAACTTATTTTTATAAGGCAACATGAGCCAACGAACAACACATAGCGTTGGGATTATCCTGTCCCGAGATTTTCCATTGGATGCATATAACTCTGTGCATACGCAAGTGAAACTTGCACGGCTTCGTAGCAAGAAAAAGCGTAGCGAATTTGGTAGAGCCTGGAACGCTGTCGCCTATAGATATAAGGCGATGACGGAGCACGATTCAAACTTTCGTAGTCAGCTTCAAAGGTTTGGAACGTCACCGCCTCCCTTTCAGCGTTATCGTCAGGAAAATGAGCTTTTTGGTTTTTTCATCTGTGGACAATCCATCTTGGAAAGTATAGCCTATGCTTCGGTCTCTTTGGCGTCAGCTCTTGTTCCATCGCACTTCCCCATGGATACACAGGGAGATCTGCGTAAGATAAACCTTCGATACACGAGCTGTAAATTTAGATCCTCCTCGTATTCTTCTGACACAATATCACGCAAATTCGATCAGCTTGAACGCTCAAGGGCTTGGGATAACTGGTCCAAAATCAGGAATATTCTGATCCATCGTCAGCAACCAACGCGCTCGTTTAGTTCGGAAAATGATACTTGGCATGACAAGTTTGTGATTGATGCCCGGATCACCAAAAATAATCGTGTGTGGGTATCTCAAGTTACACAGGGGCTTGTTTCTGCTCTTGATGACTTTTGCTCTAAATATTTGCAAATGCACAAGAAACTTACTATCATTAAAAATGATCCTAAAAAAACAATTTAAGATACTGACTGAATTCTTCAACCAGGAGCATTTTGATTATGCGGTAATCGGCGCGTTCGCCCTCTATGCGTACGGTTATACCCGAGCAACGCGGGATATGGATTTCATTACAAGAATTCAATACCAGGACAGGATCGTCGGATATCTCGAATCACTTGGTTTTGAGACATTAAACCGTTCAGAAGGGTTTTCCAACCACCTCCATTTACAAGACCTTGTCAGGATTGATCTGGTTTATGTAAACGCTGAAACCGCTGATATGATCTTCGGAGCAACGCAAAAAAAGGCTGTTTTTGATGATTTTGAACTCCCGGTGGTCAGTCCGGAACATCTGGTTGCCCTCAAGCTGTTTGCAATTTATAATGATCCCAGCAGAAAATATAAAGAACTTGCAGATATTAAAGAGATTCTGAAACTTGCGGATGTTGATAATAAGACTATTCGAAAATACTTTAAAAAATATAATCTTGAGGCGTATTATGATGAAATCGCCGGGGGATAAATCAGGGGTTGAGGAGCCTGTGTTTCATTGGAATCATGATGCATCCCGGACGCTGCATAACAAGGGGCGCAGCCGTTTGGATCACCCTAAGAAACTAAACCTCGATAAATATTTTGATTTCCTTGAAGAGTTCAAACCCCATATACATGAACTGCGCCGGACAAGGATATTTGAAAAACCGTTTACGATCGTTTAATCAGAAAACCTTGCGAGAAACCGAGTAAAAGCGCAACCGGGAACAAGGTCTTTCCCGGGGTGAAACACCGATAACCTGAACCCTGCTGACAAGGGAAACGTTATGGATGTAAACGGTCGGACCCTCCGTCAACGGGAGCCTTGATGCTCAGCATTCGCAAAATCAGCGCGGCAGGCTTCACCTATCGCCACTTTGCCCGCTACCGGCAGATCATCAAGGTGCTGTTCAGATACGGGCTGGAGGATTTTCTCGGGGGGTTTAAATTCAACCGGTTTGTGGAAGCCTGCTTGCAGAGGCTTTCGAGCAGCCGCCGGGAGTTTTTAAAAAACTACTCCCGTTTTGAACGCCTGCGCATGGCCCTTGAGGCGCTGGGTCCCACCTTCATCAAACTGGGACAGGCGCTTTCCATGCGGCCTGATTTTCTTGCCGTGGAGTTCGTCGACGAGCTTGCCAAGCTTCAGGATAATGTCCCGCCTTTTCCCTTTTCCGAGGTCAAAGCGATCATCGAATCCGAGTTTAACCTGAAGATGGATGATCTTTTTGAATCCTTTGATGAAACCCCCTTGGCCTCCGCATCCATCGGGCAGGTGCATAAGGCCCGTTTAAAGGACGGCCGGGAGGCGGCGGTCAAGGTCCAGCGGCACGGCCTGGCCCGGCTGGTGGCCGTGGATCTGGGCATCATGTATCACCTGGCGTCCTTAATCGAGAAAAACGTCGAGGAAATTGCCTTTATCCGTCCGGTAAAGATCGTGGAGGAGTTCGCCCGCACCATTGCCGGGGAACTCGACTACAACGTCGAGGCGGATCATATGGAACGGTTTGCCCAGAACTTTGTCGGTGATCCCACCATTCATATCCCCGAGGTGTACCGGGAATATACCACAAAACGGGTCTTGAGCATGGAGTATATTTATGGGATCAAGGTCTCGGACATCAAAAGCCTGGAAAAGACGGGTATTGATAAACAGCTCATTACCCATCGGGGGGCGGATATCCTGCTGCGCCAGACCTTTGTTCACGGGTTTTTTCATTCGGATCCGCACTCCGGAAATATCTTCATCCTTCCCAACAACGTGATCGCCATGTTGGATTTCGGTCAAATCGGGGCTGTAGACCAGCAGTCCCGGGAGGATTTTGTGGACTTGATCGACAGCGTGGTACACCAGAACGCCTATAAGGCCACCCGCCAGCTGCTGAAAATCACCTTCTGGGACAAAAAACCCGACACTCGGCGGCTTGAAAAAGAGGTGGCGGAGTTCATCGGCAAGCACCTCTACAAGACCTTAAAAGACCTCAATATCGGAGACCTTCTGCACGATCTGCTGTACATGGTGACCCGGCACCGGTTGCGCATCCCTCCGGATATTTTTTTAATGATGAAGGCTCTGGCCACCATTGAGGGGATCGCCCGCCAGCTGGAGCCGGATTTTGACATGATCGAGCAGGCCACGCCGTTTATCCGCCAGATCAAGCTGGAGCGCCTAAAACCCCAGCGGATCACCGAGGACCTTTACAGTCTCAGCGGCGAACTGATTGCTCTGATCCGGCGAATGCCCGCAGAGGTGATGGAGATCTCGCGCCTGATCCGGGAGCAGAAGCTGCGGCTGAAACTGGACGAAGAGAGCCTTGAGCGAATCTGTTTGACCCAGGATAAAATCGGTAACCGGATATCCTGGGCCGTGATCATGGCCGCTTTACTCACCGTATCCGCGGTGTTTATCACCGCCGGAACCGGGCCGCGGGTCTTCGGCGTTCCTTTTCCGGGGCTTGCCGGCCTTATCCTGTCCGGGGTGATGGGGGTTTGGTTGCTGCTTGCCATTGTTCGCAAGGGCCGGTTTTAGCAGGCGAAGGGTTTTTCAGCACTCGATCAGGCACCCGCCGAATCCGGGTCGCTTAAAAAATACGACGGAAACGCGGTTTTGATATAGGCGTAAAGCGCCCTGCCGATGGCAAGCCCTAGGTCGATGAACTGGGGACCGTAGGTTTTACCCGTATTCGATCGAAAGGTCGCTTTGATGCTGCTGAGAAAGGCCATCCCTTTTGGATAAAGGCGGACAAACCGTTCCGGAGGGATATCGGCAAAGGCGACCATGTCCCATACCGTGTGGGTGAAATTATCCGGCCCCCACCGGAACTTGTCGGCGTCATAGAGGCAGTCGGAAAGAAGCGCCCCTTCGAGGGTTTTGCTCTCCACCTGCACGCCAAAGGCCTCGTGGTTTTCAATCGCCACTGAGATATCCGTGATCTCCTGATCGGAAAACGGGTATTCCAAAAGAACCTTTCGGGCGTATACGGCCCCTTCGTGGGCGTGATTTTTGAGCTTGCGCCGAATATCGTGCAGCAGGCCCGCGCACTCGGCCATGCGAACGCAATGCCCCATGCGGGTTTTCGAAAGATGAAGGCCTTCGCCCTCGACGGCCAGCAGCGCGCCGGCGTCCTGGGCCACTTTTTCGGCATGCGCCAGGCCGTGACCGAAATCGTTTTCGATTTTTGAAGCCACAAACTTCCGAAGTTCACAAACCACCGGGTCTGTTAAAAAAATTTTTAACGCGTACTCGGTCTTCACCCGATGCTCCCGGTAAAAAGCCGGCAGCGGGTATTCGGCCACAATCTTTAAGGCCTTTTCGCGTATGCGTTCGTAAATCGGATCCATTCAATCCGCCTTCTATTCAACCCGCAGGTTAAACAACCGAAGGGCGTTCTCCCCGCATACCTGTTCTTTTTCCGCCGGCAAAAGCCCGGCCGTGTCCATTTCTCGAAAATACCGTTGGGGTTTAATCAGGGGATAATCCGAACCGAACAGGATTTTATGCGTACCGGCGACCGATACCGTCACCCGGTAGATCATCGCGTCATAGAGAAACGGTGAGGCCGCGGTATCCACATACACGTTTTCAAGCCGCTGTTTTATTTCCTTTTTGAGCAGATGGTAGAAGAACAGGCCCCCGCCCCAATGGGCCAGGATGATTTTATTTTCCGGAAACGCCGAGACCATGCGGTAAATCTGAGAAAGGGTGTTGGGGGTCTTTCCGGGATAGGTGTGGCCCACAGGCTCATTGGTATGGATCATTACCGGCAGACTTTTTTCGCGGCACAACCCCATGATCGGCGTCAGCCGTTCAATCCCCTCGGCCTCGATTCCGGATTGGTAGAACGCCAGCTCCCCCACCCCGGACAGCCCGGCGTCCAGACCCCTTTCGACCTCTTTGAGAGCTTCTTTTGCAAACAGATCCACACAGCAAAGCCCCCTTAGCCGTTTCGGGTATTTTGCAACAGAGGCCAGGATATAATCATTGTGTTTTTTAAAATGATCGTATTTTTTCCAGGGAAACCCGAAGGTGACGGACATATCCACCCCGTTTTCGTCCATGGCGGAAATCAGGCCTTCCGCGTCGCTCAGCCTTGCCTTGGGCGAATCATACAGGAGCGCAAACGCCTCCTCCCCCGCAAACCAGGCCGACCGGTCGGCGCAGACCTGCCTCGGAAAAATATGGGTATGCACATCAACAATCATGTTCATCCTTATTAAAGTTTGAAGTGAACTAAAATTAGGGAATAAAACCAATTGAAAAATGCCGGAGCCTATCGCCACAAAAACTTCAGGCATTTCAAACTTCAAACTTCTAAACGGTTATTCCTTTACCTGTTTTACGATATCCCCCCGCTTCAGGTATTTTCGGTAAAACATCCTGCTCTGTTTGCCGTCGCTTAAGATGGATTTCAGATAACTTAAGTTGTTTTTGATGGATTCGGCATACAGGTCGCGATCGATATTCCATCGATACTCAAAATGGTACCGCATGTAGGCGGCGACATTATTCAGGTCTTTTCGCAGCCGTTTTCGGGCCACGTTCTTATAGAACCCTTCGGTCTTTTCAAGCAGCTGTTCCTCGGAATCAAAATCCGGTATGCCGGCCTCCTGAAACTCCTTGAACAGCAGGATCAGTTTTTCCAGGTAGTGCCGGTCCGCCATCTGCCCCAGCAGGTCGGCCGAGCCCACGATTTTTCCGAGGGTTTCGATCTCCTGGGAACGGAACGGGATGTCCCGGACAGCGATGGCCAGGTTGGTGCATTTGATCAGGTGCTCGCAGTCCTTCATCTGTGTTTTTGAGAAGTTTTTTTGAGCCAGATTTTTTTTCATAAAATCCACACTTCGTTTTTCATGGCCGATGGTATACTTGGCTCCGGTCCCCTTGCGGTCGTGTTCCTTTTGAATCAGCCCGGAATCATGGTACAGCCCAGCGATAATCCCGAGCAGAATACCCTCCGGTTCAAACCGGAAACCGCCCTTTGCGCAGCCGTGAATCAGCCTTGCCGTGGCCAGGGTGACCATGATGGTGTGTTCCAGGTTGTGATATTTTGTGTTGGAAGCGCGGTAGCCGGGATATTCGCCGTTAAACAGCAGCACGATATCCTCATACACCGATCGAAGCGGGGCCGCCACGCTGTCGGCGTTAAGCAGGGAGACGATATGCAGGATTTCATCTAAAACAACCCGGGGGTCCAGGCTGTCGATCAGATCATACAGCTTGATCGCCTGATGTTTCATCGCTCCTCCGATCCGCTTGCCTCGCTTTTATCGCAAGGTTCTTTTTCGGCGGCAGGGATCCAAATTATCCCGGGAACCGCTCCTGAATTGCTTTGATAACCGGAATAATCTGAAAAAATGCATCAACCAGCTCCGGATCAAACTGTTTTCCGGAACCGGCTGCAATGGTTTCAAAGATCCTGTCATCGCTCCAGGGGGGTTTGTACGGGCGCCGGGATGCCAGGGCGTCAAACACATCCGCCAGCGCAACGATGCGGGCGCTTATGGGGATCTCCTTTTCGCGCTTGGGTACCCCCATTTTCACATTCGGGCTCATCAGGTTTTTGATCTTGCCGGGGTATCCGCCGCCCGACCATCTTTCATGGTGGTTGAGCGCAATCTCCATGCTCATGCGGTCAAGGCTTGATGTCTGATGGGCGAACAGCCGGCCGCCGTAGACCGTGTGCCATTTCATGAGATCATACTCGGAATCGGCCAGTTTCCCTGTTTTTTTTAAAATTTTGTCCGGAATCCCCACCTTGCCCACATCATGAAGCATGGCGGCAAGCCGGATCAGGTCCTTCTGCCGCTTCATCTCCTGGGGTTCCACCCCGTTGTTGACCGCCCACTGCCGGTAAATCTCCGCCGCGTAAGCACCCACCCGCTGAACATGGGGACCGGTTTCACTCGGGTCCCGCAGCTCGGCCATCTTGACCATGCGAAGGATCATCTCCCGGTTCATGACGCCCCGATCAATGGCCACGGCGGCGTTGTTGGCAAACAGGGGGACCAGCTCAAGGCTCTCCTTGGAGAAGGGAACAATCCGTCCCTTCTCATTTTTTGCGTTAATCAGCTGCATGACCCCCACCAGCCGGTCATGAAAGGTTTTCAGGGGGATGGCGAGAATGGATTGGGTGGTGTAGCCGGATTTTTTGTCGTAATCCGGGTTGAAGGCGTACGGGCGATCCCCTGGAATCCGGTAGGCATCCTCAATCACCAGGGTCTCTCCGCTGGAGGCCACATGACCCACCAGGGAATGATCGTTGATGGGAAGCGAAAAATCGGCATAGATCGCCTGATTGGCCTCGTTCCCCTTAAACAGGGTCTCGTTATGGACATACCCGAAACGCAGGGCATGGTCCTCGATGATAAAGATGGAGCCGGCATCGGCGCGGGAAAGCTGACGGGCCTCATACAGGATTTTGTCCAGGATGGTATCGATATCGTTGAAATGATTGACCTCCTCAATCCGCTGCATGATCGAGGCGATGGTATCCCTGGCAAAAGTCATGGAAAAAACACCCTTATTAAATTTGAATGGGTCTTTATTCTATTGAATCCGGGCGTTCAGGTCAAACAAAAAAGGGCGGGCGTGAGAAAAGACAGTCTGAAAGGGGCGCGCAATCCTTCATGTTTTTAAAAACCCAGCATTCGGCCTCCCTGGTAAATCAGAAAGGACATGCCCCAGGCCACCGCGGTCGTATAGGCCACATTGAAGGCCGCCCATCGCGCGGAACCGGTCTCCCGGGCGATGGCCCCGACCGTGGCCAGGCAGGGAATGTAGAGCAGCACAAAGATCATCATGGACAGGGCGGCAAGCGGGGTCATGCCCGAGCGCTTCAGGGCATGCCGCAGCGCCTCGGACTCGGCGTCCCCTTCAGCCACATAAAGCACCCCCATGGTGCTGACCACGATTTCCTTGGCCACGAACCCGGTGAGCAGCGCCACGCTGCCGCGCCAGTCGATCCCGATGGGCTGAAAACCCGGTTCGATAACCCTTCCGATCCTGCCGATATAGGAGTTTTCGGCGCGCTCGGCCTCCTTGGCCTGAGAAAGCCCGCGAATCCGATCATCCTGTTCAAGCCTCAGGCGGTTTTTTTCAGGCGGTCCGGCGGCATCCATCCGCGCGGCATAGGCGCTGGTGATGCGGGCGATCTGGGCGTCGTAATCCTGGGAATACCTGATTTCCTTTGGAAAGCTTGACAGCGCCCAGACGATGACGGAACCCGCCAGAATGATCCCCCCCATTTTTTTTAAAAACAGTTTGCTGCGGTCCCACATGTGAATCAGCAGGCTTTTGATCATCGGCATGCGGTACGGCGGCAGCTCCATCACAAACGGGGCGTCCTCCCCCCTCAATAAAACCGTACGGAAAAGGCGGCCGCTGAGGATGGAGACGAGCACGCCGAAAAGATAGACGGCGAAAATCACGGTGCCGGCCTTTGCGGCGAAAAAGGTCCCGGCCAGGACGATGTATACCGGCAGCCGGGCCGAACAGGACATGAACGGCGTGATCAGGATCGTCAGGATGCGGTCCTTTCGGCTCTCCAGGGTTCGCGTGGCCATGATCGCGGGGACACTGCAGCCGAACCCCATGAGCATGGGAATAAACGATTTGCCGTGCAGGCCGATCAGATGCATGATCCGGTCCATCAGAAACGCGGCCCGCGCCATATACCCAGTGTCTTCAAACAGGGCGATGCAGAAAAACAGCAGCAGAATGTTGGGCAGAAAAACGATCACGCTGCCGACCCCGGCGATCACGCCGTCTATCAGAAAATCCTCAACCAGGCCCGAAGGCAGGAGATTTTCGAGAACCGCGGACAGTTTTGTCACGCCGGCATCGATCCATTCCATGGGGTAGGCGCCGAGGGAAAAGGTGATCTGAAACATGGCCCAGATGAAAAAGATAAAGATCGGAAACCCTAAAAACCGGTTGGTTAAGACCAGATCAATACTTCGGGACATGTCGATGCGCTGAAGGGTGGACCTTGACATCACCTCCTTGATGATCCCGGCGATAAACCCGTACCGCTCATCGGTCATGATGATTTCGGGCTCATCATCAAACCGGCTCATCAACCGCCGGCGCAGTTCATCGGTTTTGTTTACGATATCGAGGCTTTTTGCGCCGGTGGACGCTCGCATTCGGTCCTTTACGATGCGGTCATCCTCAAGGAGTTTGATGGCGATCCAGCGGGGATCATAGGGCAGATCGCCCGTAACCCGGCTTTGGATGAAATCCTTCAGCTCGGAAATTGCGGCTTCAATGTCCTTGCTGTATTTCACCCGCCTTTCCACCGGTATGGAAAGCGGTTTCTGGGCGACCTCGACGGCGGTCTGCAAAAGCTCCGTCATGCCCTCCCCTTTGTTTCCCACGGTAAAGACCACGGGCACGCCGAGCAGCTGGGACAGCTTTGTCGCGTCGATTTTATACCCGCGGGCCTTGGCGAGATCCGCCATGTTCAAGGCGAAGATGACCTTGCGGTCAAGCTCCCTGAGCTGGTTGGCGAGGTAGAGGTTCCGCTCCAGGTTGGAGGCATCGATGATGTCGATGACCACGTCGGGGTTTTCGTCTAAAATAAAATCCCGGGCCACGATCTCTTCAATGGAAAACGGGGTGAGGCTGTAGGTGCCGGGCAGGTCGATGATCTGGATGTGAAACCCGAACCTGACGATCTCGCCTTCTTTTTTTTCAACGGTGACGCCCGGCCAGTTGCCGACCTTCTGGCGGGTTCCGGTGAGCTGGTTGAATATGGTGGTCTTGCCGGAATTCGGGTTGCCGGCCAGGGCGATCCTAATGCGGGGCTGCGGCATCATCCTTCCCCTTGCTGATTCCCGATTCCATATCGATCTTGGCGGCCTCTTCCACCCGCAGCGACACATGGCAGCCCCGGATCACAAGCTCCAAGGGGTCCCTTAACGGCGCATATTTTTCAATATGAACCTCGCTTCCCCGGGTCAGCCCCATTTCGAGCATGCGCCGTCTCAGATTGCTGTTCCCCCCGATCCTGATAATTCGGCCGGACTGGCCTTCCTTCATTTCACTCAATCGCATGAATCGATGCGCTCCAAAAACATATAACACCGGTCAGGTTTTGGGTCCCGCTTCCGGCTCCGGATGAACGATGATTTTCTGGGCCATTCCCTGGCCGAGCACGTAGCGCTGGAAACCGACGGCGATCACCAGCTGCCCCTG
>CAZFWD010000340.1:0-8348 GCA_964522535.1 uncultured Desulfonema sp. | reverse complement strand
GGAAAGCACCGGACAGCCCTTGAAGCAGATTCGGCTGCGCAGAATGCTGTAACAGGCCAGCCCGCAGGCGTCTTTTCGCGAAAATCCGGTCAGCGCCTCCGCTGCTTGGTTGAGTATCAGGATTCGTCGGTGGGTATCCAGAACCAAGATTCCCATAGGTACCTGATCCAGCACGGCGGCGAATAAAACCGGATTTTTAAATAACCCTTTGATGATAGGGATACCGGGCATATACAGGCTCACTTCCGTGATATCAGACCGCTTGATGGGATCTTGTCCTTTTCGCCGTTATCAAAATCCTTACTGAAAAAATGATATCACGCAGTTCCTTGGTTGTAAAGACTGTCGACCGACAGGTGCACAGCCCCAGTCGCTCGGATTAATCCCGATCCGAAGGCTTGACTTCGGTTTTAATGAACAAATGGTATTTTTCAATCTTCGCCTGAAGGGTCGGCCGGGACAACCCCAGCATTTGAGCCGCGCGGCTCCGATTTCCGCCGGTGATGCTCAATGCCTCACCAATCACCAAAGCACCGAACCGATCCATCAGGTCATTAAACCGGTCGTTGTCTCCTTCCGACATCAGCATCCCCCGAATCCACTGCCGCCCCAATTCCTCGATAGATTCGGTTCCCGGTGCATGCCCCTCTTTTTGACCCTCAGGCTCAAAACGCGCACTGGAATCAGTAAATCTTACGCCGGGCCAGGTTGGAGCCGATGACGGAGAAGGTGTTTTCGGCGATGAATAAGGCCGCCGGATCAATGGTAAACACAATCTCCTCCAGCCGCTTGAGCTGAATATTATTGATGACCGTCAGAACAATCTGTTTCGGTTCCCCGGAATACCCCCCCGTGCCGTGTAAAAGGGTGGAGCCCATCTTGAACTGTTTATTGATCATGTCCGAGATCTCCTTGGCGCTGTTTGAAATGACCAGCACCACCTTTCTCTGGCTGAACATGGACAGGGCGTAATCCATGGTCAGGGAGGAGCAGGCCAGCATGATCATGGAAGCGATCACCAGGTCATTGTCGAAAAATACGAAGCTGCATCCATACAGCACCGCGTTAACGAAAAAATAAAACTTCCCCAGCCCGATATTGAATTTCTGATAAAACAGCACGGCCATCACATCCAGCCCGCCGTTGGATCCCAGGGATCGCAGCACGATACCCGCCCCCATTCCGGAAATCGCGCCGCAGGCCACGGCCGCGTAAAGCTGGTCTTGGATCTGAAAATCCACCTTTAAAAAATAGTAGCCCCCGGTAAAAAACAACAGGGCGTAGAGGGAATAAAACAGAAACCGCTTGCTGATAAATTTATAGGCGATAATAAAAAGGGGCAGGTTGAACAGCAGGTACCACAGACTGATGCGCCCTGCCCCGCTGGCGAAATAAACCAGAGAGGCCACCCCAAAAATACCGCCGGGAATAAAGGCATGGGGAAACGCAATTCCCTTGAGCCCCAGGGCCAGAATGATCGATCCGGCGCTGATCAGAAACAGGTTCCAGGGAATGGAATATGTGATGCGGGTGTCTAACATGGAGTTTCCGAAAAAATACCGGGTGTCACGGTTCGGCCCCGTTTTTCTCAACCAGTTCTTCGTGAAGCACGCGGACGCTTTTTTCAAAATCACCCTCTTCAACGACAAACCCGATATCGATATCCCGCATGCATTTATGCACCGCCAGAACGGGAATATTCACGGCGCTCAAGGCATTGACGGCCCTCGGCAGAATCCTGGCATCCCCCATGTTGCTGCCGATCGCCGATACCAAGGCCACCTTTTTCAGCAGAATATCGGCCCCGGGAAAGGACTCCCGAATCGAATCCGCGAGTTTCTTGATGGTGGTCAGGGGCGCGTCCACATAATGGGTGAGGGTGTTGGCATTGGTATCCTTGGCAAGGTAGCGGATTTGAAATTTCGAAAAATGCTTCAACATCTCAACATCATGATCATACCGCCCCACCATATCCTGGTCCCAGCATTCAATGGCGGTAACCTTCTTTCTGCCGGCGATAATTTCCACCTTCGGGAGCTTGTTCTTATAACTCGTCTGAATCAGGGTGCCGGGATGCTCCGGCTCAAAGGCGTTTTTAATGCGCAGGGGAATTCCGCTTTTGCGCATGCCCTTGGCGGCCTTGGGATGAATCGCCTCCATGCCCAGATCGGAGAGCTGATCCGCCACATCGTAATTGGTGCGGCCGATGGTTTCCACCTTGGCCTCGCCGATGAGCTTCGGGTCCCCGCTGCTTAAATGAAATTCCTTGTGAATAATCCCTTCCCGGGCTTCGGTCAGCACCGCGATTTTGCTGAAGGTAATCTCGCTGTATCCCCGATCGTAGGTGCCCATGATCCCTCCCTTGCAGTGGGTGTATCCCGTGACCACGGGCAGTTCGGCGCTCAGGTCAATACCTTTGAAATGATGCCGAATCTTATCATCCAGGGGGAGGCTTTCCGTTTCCATCCAACCGCTCATGTCCACCAAACGGGCATTGACTCCTGTATTGGAGAGAATCTGAAAGGTATTGTGCGCGCTGTGTGCCTCGCCCACGGCGCTGAGCATTTCCCGGACGGTCATCAGGTGTTCGTCGAGCTGGAAATGGCCGTAGGAACAAAGCCGCGTCAGATCCAGCAGACAGCTCCGCACGCCCTCGATGCGCTCTTTGACAAACCGGTCCGCAAGGGACCGGTCCAGACCCAGCGGTTCGAGTTTCGCATTGATCCGGCACATGGCGTTTCCCACCTGCGTGACGGCGTCTCCCCATGCCCATGAGGCGTCGCCATCGGAAAACAGAGCATAAACCCCGGGCTTCCGGGATTTCTTATGCTCCAAGAGCATACCCGTTCCCCCGCCGTAGGCAGACACCACGATGATGCGGTTGTACAGCGCTTCATTCTTCCGGTTCCCGATTAAAATATTATCCAGCACGTCCTTGAAACGGGACATGGAGGAGCCGCCGATCTTCTCTACCGTATGGGTTCCCATGTTCTCTCCTCTCATCCCTCTTCCGGCGGGGGATAGACCCCCTCGGCGTCATGAACCTCCCGACCGGTCAAAGGCGGATTGAACACGCAGATCAGCCGCATGTCCGAAAAGGCCCGCAGGTAATGGCGCTCATGGCCGCTTAGAGCATACATGACGCCGTCTTTAATTTTAAAAATTTCTCCGGTCTCAAGGACCTCCAGCTCTCCTTCGCCGGCCACGCAGTACACCGCTTCGAGATGGTGCTTGTACCAGATCAGGGTTTCGGTTCCGGCGAATATCGTGGTGTCGTGAAAGGAAAACCCCATACCGTCCTTTTTCAGCAGCAGACGGCGGCTCACCCAAGTCCCGGTTTCCGCGGCCACGTCGTTTTCCGTGCCGATGATTTCATTCAACGTTCTAACAATCATTAGAACGCCTCCGTCAGTCTTTCTTTTTTCTCCGCCACCAGTTCGCCGATGGACTGACCCACGATGGATATGCCCTTCAGCAGGGTTTCTTCATCGATGATCAGCGGCGGCAGGAACTTGACGACCTGATCATCCGCCCCGGCAAGCTCAATGATCAGCCCGTTTTCAAAGGCCCTTTCCGACACCTGGGAGCAGAACCCCCGTTCCGGGATTTCCAGTCCGAAAATCATGCCCCGGCCCCGGACCGAAGCTTCCAGTTCCGGGTATTTCTCCGCGATGGCCGTGATTTCGTTTCTCATGATTTCGGATTTGTGCTTCACCGCGTTGCTCAGGTCCATGTTGTCCCAGTAGTGAAGCGCTTCATAGGAGGCCACAAACGCCAGGTTATTGCCCCGGAACGTACCGGTGTGCTCACCGGGTTTCCACTGGTCCAAATCCGGCCGGAAAAGCAAAAGCGCCAGGGGCAGGCCCGCACCGATGGCCTTGGACAGGGTCACGATGTCGGGCTTGATGCCGGATTCCTCAAAGCTGAAGAAATCGCCGCTTCTGCCGTTGCCCACCTGAATATCATCGATAATCAGCAGAATATCAAATTTGTGACAAAGCGTTGACAGATCCTTAAGCCACTCGGGAGAAGCGATATTGATCCCGCCTTCGGCCTGAATGGCTTCGATAATGACCGCGGCCGGCAGATCCAGGCCGCTGCTGGTGTCCGTCACCAGTTTCCGGAAAAAATCAATGGTATTGATATCCGGACCCAGATACCCGTCATAGGGCAGGAAACTGACGTTGGACCGACTGATATAGGCCTCATCCCGGTAGAAGGTATTGCCGGTAATGGCCAGAGCGCCCATGGTCAGGCCGTGAAACGCGTTGGTAAAGGCCACGACGTTGGATCGCCCCTTGACCATTCGGGCCAGCTTGATGGCGGTTTCCACGGCATTGGTGCCGGTAGGCCCGGTGAACTGGATCTTATACTCCAGGTTTCTGGGCTGAAGAATGGTTTCATAGAGCTTTGTCAGAAACCGCTTTTTGGCGGTGGTGGCCATGTCCAGGCTGTGAAACGGGCCTTTGCTGTTGATATAATCAATCAGGGCGCTGTTGATGCGCGTGTTGTTGTGGCCGTAATTGAGGGTGCCGGCCCCGGCGAAAAAATCGATGTAGCTTTTTCCGGATTCATCGGTCAGGATCGCCCCCTCGGAAGATTGAAAAATGACCGGAAAAGACCGGACATATCCCCTGACGCGGGATTCGAGTTGTTCAAAAATTCTCATGGATTCTCTCCTTTTATCTAATGCGTTCACATTTAACGACGAAATCGATCTTATCCGGCCACCGGGCCGATATGAAAAAGCCGTTCCGGCTCATGGGGAATCTGCCCAAAATCCGCCGCGGAAAAAAATTCTTTTTCAAAGGTATAGGGCGCGTTCAGACCCCGGGCCGCCGCCGTAAACAACCTGACAGAGGCCCGATTGGATGGCGTGATCGTGGCCGCCAGGTTCCGCACCTGCTGCATGGCTGCGTTTTCAAACACGCGGGCCAGCATGCGCACCCCGATCCCCCGGCCCCGCTCCTTCCCATCCACCGCCACCTGCCAGACAAACACCGTATCTTTATTGTTCGGCGGAATGTAGGCGGTGACGAACCCCACCATCCGGCCTTGGTTTTCCGCAACCACGCAGGTTTTTGAAAAATGCCGGCACAGGATCAGATAATGATAGACGGAATTCAGGTCCAGGGTCCGGGTCGCCTTGGCGATTTCCCAAAGGCGTTTGCCGTCTCGGGTTTCCGGGTTTCGAAAAACAATACCATTCGAATCCCGGCGGGCTGTCGTATTCAAAACCTCCTCCTGTTTTTCTTTTTCGTGCTCAAATTACCGTCCTTTGACCCGTCTCCCGCGGTTTCCGTTTGCGCGGTTTCCGATTACAAGCCCCGGGGATGCCCTTTTTGGTCCGGGACCGGGCGTAAAAATCAGCTCATCGCGCTTTCGAAAATCCGAAACGCGCACCGCTGCGCTTGAAACGGACCTTGCGCCAAATGATGGTGCACGCCATAAGCCGTCTTCAATTTCATCTACTTTCAAGAGCATGACAATTCAAGTAAAAATAATAATCTACACGATAAAATTCGAACATAGCAATCCCGACTATTTTTCATCATACCTCATCCCGTGAAGGGATAGGTCCAAAAGCCAAAAACAAAAACAAAGTATGATACGGTTGATATAAATTTAAACCATTAAAAATTTAATTTTTTGTTATTATTGAATTTTATATTAATAACTTTTTTTTAACATGCGAAAATGATAAAATCAAGTATTTTTTTCGAATAAAAATATTAGATTAACTATTAAAAAATCGATTAATGGAAATTTGCAACCTACTCCTGGACATATTTTTCAGGACCTATCCGCGGACGTTTTTTGAGGGGATTGTTTCGATTTGAGGGAATCGCCCGGTCTGGACTCGATCGACAGGGATTAGAGGAGGAGGAGGAGGAGCGGGTGGAAAAGGGCTTGCAAAATCAAAAAATCAGGTGCATACAGGATTCGAGCGAATGAAAACCACCTGCGGCCGTAAAAATCGGGGACAGGGAAAACACTTACTCAGGACATCGGGGCTTTGGGCTGCGACGGATTGAAATGCACAAGGCAAGGGTTTTTCCCCTGCCCGGTTTGCGTAACTCTTTATTCGATATCTCTTTTAGGCCATGTCTCAAACCGCTTCCAGAAAGGTTGAACGGTTAATATTCTACACCATCAAGCTCCCGTTGATCTATCTTACCATTCCGCTCGGGTTTATCTTCGAATACCTGGTGACCTTTCCGTATATTGTCTTAAGCCTGCTTGCGGGCTCGTCCCGAAAAAGCAAACCTAAAAAAAACTGATCTCCTTCCGGCTGTTCTGTGAACTCATCCGGGCCTGTTCATCCTGGAGATGATGCATCGCTGCATCTCCGCCAGATCAATCTGGTCAAACCGAATCCCCACCCCGTTTTTCACGGCGCGAACGGTTTCACCCGTTGCCTTGAGAACGAGCTTCGACCCGTTGGATGCGGGATCAAAATCAATATCAATCTCGGCTTTTGCAGGCACAGGCACGGCCTCGTCGGTCTGAAAAAACATTCCGCCCGCGCTCAAGTCATCCACCCTGCCCTTGAACACAATGCTGCCCCGTCCCGTCTCACTATAGGAATCGTTCACCCTCAGGGTAGCCATGGTATCCGGCCATGTCTGGCTTCGTTTAACCTTTCGCCTGGTTGATTGACTCATCGGGTCTCCTGTGATGCTTCTTTCAAAAATATCCGCTGCGCCATACCGGCACGCGTTTCGCTGTTCTTAAATTTTGATAATTTTATCTGACAGCAAAATGGTTTTCAATAAAAATGTGGGCAATGGGGCTGAATAGGTCTGAATATGCCCGAAATCCGCGATTAGCGTGTATTTTACAGGGAAAAGGGTTGAAAAACCTCGTTGATTCAAGTATATATGTGTTAACATGACAACAAACATATTGAACCAACGAGGTGAATCCATGATAAACCAAACTGTGCTTCCATTCAAGCTTGAAGTGACGAATGATCTGATCACACCGCATGCCGGGCTGGCGCTTTTGGGTGAATTTATTGTTGGGTTGGGATTGCAGGATGCGCTGGACCGGGAGTTACCCAAGTCTGGCAGCGGGGCCGGGTATCATCCGAGTGGGCATATATTACCGATTCTACTGATGCTCAACGGTGGTGGGCGGAGTCTGGAGGATTTACGACAGATTCGAGATGATGCGGGGCTTCGTGAAGTGTTATCGTTGAATCGTATGCCGTCATCTGATGCCACCGGAGACTGGTTACGCAGAAGCAGTGTAAATGGATCCCTTGAAGGTCTTGCTGCTGTAAATCGCAAGGTGTTAAAACGCGGGCTCAAATATGACGGGATTAAGGGCTATACGCTGGACATCGATGCGACGGGGATTAAAGCGGAGAAAGAAGCCGCCCGGATGACGTATAAAGGGTATATGGGCTACATGCCCATTGTGGGGCATTTAGCAGAAAACGGACTTATCGCGGGGGATGAATTCCGTCAAGGAAACGAAGCGCCTGCATCGGGCAATCTTGAATTTATAAAATATTGCAGGAAGCAACTGCCCACCGGCAAAGATATCAAAGCGTTCAGGGCGGACAGTGCGGCATACCAGGCAGAGATTATAAATTATTGTGAGAGCAATGGAATATCGTATGCCATTGGCGCCGATTTAGATGAGGCCGTGGTCAGACAGATTAGAAGTCTTGGGAGCATGGATTGGAAGGTTTATCAAAATGGTTTTATAGCCGAGACGGTTCACTGTATGAACAAGACCCAAAAGGCGTTTCGTCTGGTCGTGATCCGGCGTCCGGTTCAGGGCGGATTATTTGGAGAAACCGATGAGACAGAGCGATACACGGTGATCGCGACGAATCGTACGGAAGATGTTGAAGGGGTGGTTCAATGGTATAATCAGCGTGGTCAATGCAGTGAGAACCGGATCAAAGAGCTTAAAATCGGCTTTGGCATGGAGCGGATGCCGTGCGGTCAGTTTGAGGCGAACGCGGTATTTTTCCGCATCGGGGTGCTTGCTTATAATATAGGGCGATTATTTGTATTGAACACGCTGGATGCCTCGTGGCATCGGCACCAGGTGCAAACGTTGAGGTGGCGGCTGTACGAAACAGCGGGCAAGGTGGTTTTTCATGGAGGCGCGGTATGGCTGAAAGTGCGACGTCGTATTCAAGGGTTGTTTAAGAAGATCCGCATGCGAACCTGGCAGTTTGCGTTTGGATAAAAAGAACACAGAATACGAGAGTGTGGAATTCAGAAGGAGAGGTATACCCAAATGGGGCTGTGTAAGCGGCTTTTTGGATGAATTGAGCTGACCGCCTCGAGTCAATACGTGTTTTAAGGGTTCGGCGGATCGTTCGGGCT
>CAZFWD010000339.1:0-5236 GCA_964522535.1 uncultured Desulfonema sp. | reverse complement strand
CCGGATTCATGCCGTTATTCACGGCATCGGCGCTTCATCGGACGGCAGAGGGGTGAGCATCTTCGCTCCGCTTGCCAAGGGGCAGGCCCGGGCGCTCAGGCGTTGCTATGCTGCGGCAGGCTATGGTCCTGAAACCGTTGAGCTTGTGGAGGCCCACGGCACCGGCACTCCGGCGGGAGACATCGTGGAGGTCAAAGCGCTCTGCGAGGTTTTTGAGGAAAACGCCGGCGGAAAATGCGACCAATGGTGTGCCCTCGGATCGGTCAAATCCCAGATCGGCCACACCAAAAGCGCGGCGGCCGTGGCCGGGCTTATCAAGGCGGTGATGGGCCTTCGCCACAAGGTCCTTCCCCCCACCATAAAGGTGGAACGGCCGGATCCCCGGCTTGAGATCGAGAAAACCCCGTTTTACCTCAACACCGAGTCAAGGCCGTGGGTGAGGGACGACGCGCATCCGCGAAGGGCTTCGGTCAGCTCGTTCGGTTTCGGGGGAACCAATTTTCACGTCACCATAGAAGCGTATACGGGAAAAGGCAAAACCGCCTGGCGAATGCGCAATGTGCCCAGCGAGCTCGTGCTCTTTTGCGAAAAAGACGCCGACGCCTTGAAAGAATTGTGCATCAAGACCGCCGCATCGGTTGAAACCGAAGGCCTTCTCGCCTACCTGGCGAGAACCTCCCAGGAGAACGCGGATGTATCCGCGCCTGCAAGGCTGGCCGTTGTCGCAACGGACGAAAAAGACTTAAGCGATAAGCTCAAAACCGCGGCCGGGGCAATATCCGAAACCCCGAACAAGGGGTTTGACATGCCCACCGGGATCTTCTGCGCCCTGAAAAAAGCCGATCCCGAATCCATCGCCTTTTTGTTTCCGGGTCAGGGGGCCAGCGTATATCCCAACATGGGGGCCGATCTGGCCATGGAGTTTGACGAGGTGATGGCGGTATGGGATGCGTCCGCCAGCCTTGACCGCAGGCGGAAGGCTAAAGAGCCGCTTTACCGGGTCGTCTATCCAATCCCGGCGTTTTCAGAGGAGGAGAAAAAGGCCCAGGCCGGAAAGCTTTCGCTCACCCAGTGGTCACAGCCTTCGGCGTTGACGGCAAGCATCTCCATATCCCGCCTACTGAAAGGTCTTGAGATTCAGCCCGCCTGCGTGGGCGGGCACAGCCTGGGTGAATTATCGGCGCTTCTGGATGCGGGCGTACTTGATTTTCAGAAGCTTCTTGACATCTGTTTTAAGCGCGGCGAATTGATGAGCCGGGCCTCCGAGGCGAGCGGCGCCATGACCGCGGTATTTGAAGGCGGCAAAAAGCTGCGGGGGCTGCTTGACGGGCTTGACACGCAAATCATCATCGCCAATTACAACAGCCCGTCCCAGGCGGTTCTCTCCGGGCCCTTGTCCGACATGGAGGAAGTGGAAAAAACGCTCAAAAAGCAAAGGATCGCCTTTAAACGCCTGCCGGTTTCCGCAGCCTTCCATTCGGCCATGATGAACGCAGCCGGCAGTCCTTTTCTCGCCTACCTGAAAAAGTTTGATTTTAAAAAACCCGTGATTCCGGTTTACGCCAATATCAGCGGCAAGCCCCATTCAAACAACCCGCAAAAAATACGCGAAGCCCTTGCCCAACAGGTCAACCATCCGGTTCTATTTGTCCAGGAGATCGAATCCATGTACGCGGCCGGAGTAAAAACCTTTATCGAAGCCGGACCGGGCAACGTGCTTACCGGTTTTGTCAAAAAAATTCTAGCGGGCAGACCCCATACCGCCGTCAACATGGACACCAAAGGCGAACACGGCATAACCAGCCTGTGGAAGGCTTTGGGAAGGCTTTTTATCGCGGGGGTCTCCCCTTGTTTCTCCTTCCTGTGGAAAGATTATGCGCCCATCAGCGATCCGCGCAAAAGAACGAATCCCAAATACGCCGTGATGCTAAGCGGTACCAACTACGGAAAGCCTTATCCGCCGCCCGAAGGCATGTCGGCCTATCCCCGACCGAACCCGCCGAAAGCCAAATCCGCAATTGAACCGCCGGACCCGCTGGCAAACACCGGCCGGGGTTCGCCCAAAAATCCTTCAGACGCATGGACCTCCGCCTATCAGGAAATTCAACAGCAGATGGCCCAGACCCATGCGGCCTATCAAAAGGCCGTGTTTGAAAGCCATATGCAATTTTTAAAGGCGGTCGAAGCCGGTAACAACAGCTTAAGCGCGTTTCTATGCGGCCGCCCGCCCGCCTTTGAAAAGCGCATTGAACCGGAAAAATCAATAAACGAGGGGCTTTCCCTGCCGCCGGCTCCTCAGGAAATACCTATTCCTCCTGAAGCGCCCGCTTCTGTTTTTCAAGCTTCCCCAGCGGCCGACACGCCAGACATTGAGGCCTCAAAACCCGAGAATTCAGCTACAGCCGGAATACCACCGACCGAATCTTCACAAAACATCGACTTTACCGCGCTTCTGCTGGACGTGGTGGTGGACAAAACCGGCTATCCCAAGGAAATTTTATCTTTGGACATGGATATCGAGGCGGATCTGGGCATCGACTCCATCAAGCGGGTGGAGATCCTATCCGCCATCAAGGACGCGCACCCCTGGCTGCCGGAAATCGACCCAGCCGACATGGGAAACATTCGCACCCTAAACGACGTGCTCTGCTTTCTGCAAAACCACGCCGCTGGAACAGCCTCCCTCCTGGCCCCGGAAACCGCCGGGCAGTCCCCATCATCCGCAGATCAGCCTAAAAAAGCGACCGAAGGTATCGCAAGGTATTCCCTCGAAATGATCCCGTCTCCTCCATCCGGTTTTGCCATGCCGGGCATTTTCGAGGCGGCATCCCTCTGCATCACCCAGGACAGCGCCGGTGTGGCTGAGGCGCTATCGCATGAACTGGCGAAAAACGGAGTCACGGCCGGGGTGGTCGGCAAAATCCCCGAAGGCTGCGACGGATTGATTTTTCTTGACGGTTTAAAAAAAATCACGACCCTTGATGAAGCCGTTGATGTCAACCGAAACGCCTTTCTTGCGGCCAAACAACTCGCCGACCGGCTTTCCACCTCAGGGGGCGTTTTTGTGACGGTCCAGAACACCGGGGGCGACTTCGGACTCTCTGGAAAAACGGGAATGCGGGCGTGGCTGGCCGGAATCCCCGGCCTGGTGAAGACCGCGGGAATGGAATGGCCGAAGGCGTCGGTCAAGGCCATCGACATCGATCCCGGCCGCAGACCGGCTGAAAAAATCGCCAGATCCATCTGCGCCGAGCTTCTTGCCGGCGGCCCGGAGCTGGAGGTGGGGCTTATGCCCGACGGCGGCCGGTTCTGCCCGAAAAGCCGTCCAAAGCCCAACAGCGGCCCAGGCAAACGGCTTGATGAAAACTCGATCATTGTGGCATCCGGCGGCGGCCGGGGGGTGACCGCAAAGGCGCTTATCCATCTGTCTTGCCGCGCCACTTTGCGCCTGGCGATTCTCGGCAGAACCCGGCTTGAAGACGAACCCCCCTTCTGCCGGAACGCGCAGACCGAGGCCGAGATCAAAGCCCTGCTGCTTGAGAACGCAAAGGCCAAGGGCGAATCCATCACCCCGCTGGGCCTCAATAAACAGGCCCGTCATATCCTTGCGGTTCGGGAGATTAAAACCAACCTGAAGGAAATGGAAAAGGAAGGCGCCCAAACGATCTACCTGACCACGAACGTCACCGATGAAGCGGCCGTTGCCAAGGCCCTATCTTTGGTCCGAAAAAAATGGGGCCCCATCACGGGGATCGTGCACGGCGCAGGGGTTATTGCGGACAAACGGATTCAAGAAAAAACCGCAGACCAGTTCAAAAGCGTATTTTCCACCAAGGTCAAGGGGCTTTATGTCCTTCTCAAATCCACCGCACGGGATCCGCTTGACATGATCTGCCTCTTTTCCTCGATTGCGGCGCATATCGGAAACGCGGGGCAATGCGATTACGCCATGGCCAACGAGGTCCTCAACCGGGTGGCCTGCGCCGAGGCGAAAAAGCGAAAAGGCGGCTGTCTGGTGAAATCCATAAACTGGGGGCCCTGGGAAAGCGGCATGGTTTCTTCAGCCCTCAAATCCTACTTCGAAAAGGCCGGCGTGCCCCTGATACCGCTTGACGCCGGGGCCGAAATGTTCGTTCGGGAGATAACGGAAAGCGACCCCAAAGAGGTTGTGGTGGTGATCGCTCCGAATGCCCTGGCCGCATTACACGGTGCGGCCTCAGTAAAGCGGGAGACTCAGTTGCCCTTAAAGGTCAACAGGCATCACTATCCTTTTTTTGACAGCCATTGCATTCGGAATATTCCGGTGGTGCCGGCCGTCATGGTCATTGAATGGTTTGCGCGAGCAGCCGAAGTTTATCATCCAAAAATGAAATATGTCGCATGCAGGGATTTAAAAGTGCTTCGCGGGATCCGGCTGGAGAATTTCAAGACATACGGCAAGCATATCAAAATATCCTGTGAGCAGGCTTCCGAAGGCGATCCTTCCCTTCTTTTCATGAAACTGAAAGGGGCAAATGACGAAACCTATTATAGCGCCTGGATCGAGATATCCTTGGACGGCCCCGGAAATGCGACCCTTGAAAAAAAAGAAAGAATTAAACTTCCTCCCTGGGGATGGAACGTCGCCCAAGCATACCGGAGCATGCTGTTTCACGGGCCGGGGCTGCGGGTCATTCGATCCCTGGAGGGGGTCTCGGAAAGTGCGGCCACAGCCGTTCTGGAAGGAACAGGGTCCATGCCCTGGCCCCGTGCGATTTGGAAAAACGATGTGGCGGCTTTAGACGGCGGGCTGCAGCTTGCCATCCTATGGGGGCTTCATGTCGCCAAAAAAAAATCCCTTCCCACAAAGATCGGCGCCTGCCGCCGCTATCGAAACGGCCCCCTGTCCGGTCCAGTCTACTGTGCCTTAAAGGCCAAGGAAATTCAGAACGGGCATACCCGGTCCGACATCTCCTTCTTCAACAAAAACGGAGAGCTTACGTCCATGCTCTGCGACGTGGAAATGCACATGCTGGCCGATAAAAAGGCATAGAAACAGGAGAACCGCGGTATGCCCTTTGAACCCATCGCCATCATCGGTCAGGCCTGCGTCCTTCCGGGAGCGCTGACCCCCGGCGAGCTCTGGGACAAAATTGCAGCCGGCACGGATCTCATCGCCCGGGTGCCCGACGGATACTGGCGGACGGACCCGAACCTCGTCATGGCCGGCTTCAGGCATGATGCCCGGGACATCACC
>CAZFWD010000338.1:0-4212 GCA_964522535.1 uncultured Desulfonema sp. | reverse complement strand
GTGCGCCGCGCCGTAGGCCTCGATCGCCCATACCTCCATCTCGCCGAGACGCTGCCCGCCGAACTGGGCCTTGCCGCCAAGGGGCTGCTGGGTAACGAGGGAATAAGGCCCGATCGACCGGGCGTGAAGCTTATCATCCACCAGATGATGGAGCTTCAGCATGTACATGGTCCCGACGGTGATATCCCCCCCGAACGGCTCTCCGGTCCGGCCGTCAAACAGGATCGCCTGGCCGGTCTGACTGACGCCGGCCTCGGCCAGAAGGGCCTTGATCTCATCCTCCCTGGCCCCGTCAAAAACCGGTGTGGTCATATACACACCGTCCTTGCAATCCTGGGCAAACCGGAGCAGATCCTTGTCAGCCATTCCGTTAAAAACCCTTTGCTGAGAGGCGGATGAAAATATCTTTTTAAACTTGTCTTTCAAGGCTTTTATTTTTTCAGCCTCAAGCAGGGCATTGATCTGATCGCCCAGGCCTTTGGCCGCCCGCCCGAGATGAATTTCCAAAATCTGCCCCACGTTCATTCGGGAAGGCACGCCCAGGGGGTTTAAAATCATGTCCACCGGGGTTCCATCTTCGAAATACGGCAGATCCTCCTCGGGCAGGATTCGGGATAGAACGCCCTTGTTCCCATGCCGTCCGGCCATTTTATCCCCCACCGACAGGGTCCGCTTCATGGCCACATAAACCTTGATCATTTTGATGACCCCCGGCGCCAGATCGTCCCCCTTCTCAAAAGCGCTGACCTGTTCCTCAAACGCCCGCCTGGCCAGGTGGGACTGCTCCTTGTAGCGCAGCACGATATCTTTCACCTTTTCGCTGGCCTTGCTGTCTTTCAGTTCGATCTTGTCGAACTTCGCCACCGCGATACCGGCAACCTGCTTCTGTTCGATCCGCTTGTTTCGGGGGATCAATATCTTCTTTCCCTCGGCGAGGTCGGCGGCGCACTGCTTGCCCACAATCAAGGCGGCGATCTCGTCTTTCGCCATTTCTTCGATCACCTTCAGTTCGTCGTCCCGGTCCTTCTCGAGAAGGGCGATCTCCTCATCCTCAATGGACCGGGACCGATAATCCTTTTCCACCCCTCTTCGGGAAAAGACCTTCGCGTCAATGACGATGCCGTTCACACCGGGCGGCACTCGAAGGGAGGTGTCCTTCACCTCGCCCGCCTTTTCACCAAAAATCGCTCGAAGCAGTTTCTCCTCGGAGGAGAGCTGGGTCTCCCCCTTCGGGGTCACCTTGCCCACCAGAATATCACCGGGCCAGACCTCCGCGCCGAGCCGAATAATCCCGCATTCATCAAGGTCTTTTAAGGCCTCCTCCCCCACGTTCGGAATGTCCCTCGTGATTTCTTCTTTTCCCAGCTTCGTGTCTCTGGCGAGCACCTCAAATTCTTCGATATGAACGGATGTAAACACCCCATCCTTAATCAGCCGCTCGCTGACGAGAATGGAGTCTTCGAAATTGTACCCGCCCCAAGGCATGAACGCGACGGTGACGTTTTTGCCCAGCGCCAGCTCCCCCTTGTCGGTTGCGGGGCCGTCCGCAATAATATCCCCGGCATTCACCCAATCCCCCTTTCGAACAATGGGGCGATGGTTGAAGCAGGTGTTCTGGTTGAAGCGGATGAATTTTGAAAGGTTGTAAATCGTCACATCCTTTTTCAGAGGGTCTCCGGAAGGGGTGTGCTGCAGGACGATGCGGGAGGCATCCACATCCACGACCCGTCCGTCCCGTTTGGCCACGACGGTCACGCCCGAATCCCTGGCGACCACCCCCTCTACGCCGGTCCCGACCAGGGGCGCCTGGGTATTTAACAGGGGGACCGCCTGCCGCATCATATTGGAGCCCATCAACGCGCGGTTCGCATCATCGTTTTCCAGAAACGGAATCAGGGCCGCGGATACACTGACCAGCTGGTTCGGCGAGATATCCATCAGCTCGATCGACTCGCGGTCCATGCGCGTAAATTCCCCTTCTACCCGTGAAATCACCGTGGGGTTGACAAACGCGTTCTTTTCGTTCACCGGGGCATTGGCCTGGGCAATCGGAAAATCCTTTTCCTCAAACGCGCTCAGCATTCGAATCTCATCGGTGACGGTGGAATCCTTCACCACGCGATAAGGGGTTTCGATGAAACCATACGCGTTCACCCGGGCATAGGTGCACAGGGAGGCGATCAGGCCGATGTTGGGGCCTTCAGGGGTTTCAATCGGGCAGATGCGTCCGTAGTGGGACGGATGAACGTCCCTGACCTCAAACCCGGCCCTGTCCCGGGTCAGCCCGCCCGGCCCGAGCGCGCTCAGCCGGCGTTTATGGGTGGTTTCAGACAGGGGGTTGGTCTGGTCAAGGAATTGTGAAAGCTGGCTGGTGCCGAAAAACTCCTTCACGATGGCGGACACGGGCTTCGGGTTGACCAGGTCATTGGGCATCAGGGCATCCACCTCCTGCATGCTCATCCGTTCCTTGATCGCCCGCTCCATGCGCACCAGCCCGATACGGTACTGGTTCTCCACCAGTTCCCCGACCGCCCGCACCCTTCGGTTTCCCAGATGATCGATATCATCCGCGGGCCCCTGATTGTCCCGCAGTTCGATCAGGGTCTTGGCGGTGAGCAGGATATCTTCCCTTCTTAAAATGCGCACATCAATGCCGGTGTCGATCCCCAGCCGGTGGTTGATCTTCAGCCGCCCCACGCTTGACAGGTCATAATAGGCGTTTTTAAAGAACAGGTGATCCACAAAGTCCTGCGCCACATCCACGGTGGCCGGGTTACCGGGGCGAAGCCTTCGGTAAATATCAATCAGGGCCTCCTCTTTGGTGGCAATCTTGTCCACAAGAAGCGTTTTCTGAATCGCATTGCTCGCATACGGACCTTCCATCACCAGCAGATGAAAGCCGTCCACTCCGGATTTAAGAATCTCCCGGACCAGGTCCTTATCGACGGCGTCATTGGGCCTGGCGATCACGACCCCGGATTTCGGATGAAGAATGTCTTCGGCCACCACCCGGTCCGCCAGGTCCTCCTTTAAAATGGGAATCAAATCGATCCCGGCCGCCTGAAGGTCCTTGACCGCTTTCTTGGTAAACACGCGCCCCTTCTTTACAATCACCGCCCCGGTCTTGGGGTTGACGATGTCCTTTCCCGGACGCTGCCCTTTCAGGTAATCCAGGTTGACTTCCCTGAAAAACTGTTTTTTCTCTATATGTATCCTTTCCGTATGATAAAAATACGAGAGGATGTCATCATCGGTATATCCGAACGCCTTAAACAAAAGGGTGATCGGAAACTTGCGCCTTCGATCGATCCGTATGTAAACGATATCCTTGGGGTCGATCTCCATATCGATCCAGGAACCGCGCACCGGAATGATCCGGGCGGTATAAATAATCTTACCGCTGGTGTGAATCTTCCCCTTGTCATGATCAAAAAAAACGCCGGAGGAGCGGTGAAGCTGGCTGACCACCGCCCGCTCCGTGCCGTTGACGATAAACGTGCCTCTTTCGGTCATCAGGGGAATGGTGCCGAAATAGATCTCCTGCTCCTTGATATCGCGTATGCTGGAAACACCGGTCTCCTTGTCCAGGTCATACACGACCAGCCGAATCCGTATGCGAAGGGAAATCTCATAGGTCATTCCCCGGTTGATACATTCGCCCACCGCATACTTCACATCCCCGAAATGATAGGATACGAATTCAAGGGACGCGGTTCCGGTAAAATCCTTTATCGGAAAAACGGATTTAAAGATCGACTGCAGACCGATATCCTCCCGGTCCTCCGGCTTGACATCCATCTGAAAGAACCGGTCGTAGGACTCGCGCTGCATCCCGATAAGATCCGGGATGTCGACGATCGACCGGATATGACCGAAATTCTTTCTGATTCTTCTGTATTCCGGCGGGTTTCCTGTCATGACCTCTCCCATATCCTTTTAAAGAACCCTGAAAAACAGCAGCCCGAAATCCTTCGGGCGCTGAAGTCCAAAATCCTTTGATATATTATTTTTGATCTACCACTGTTCGAGCCCGGAAGGGATTCTATTTGATCTCGACGGTGGCGCCTGCGGATTCAAGCTGCTGCTTGATCTTTTCCGCATCCTCCTTGGGAAGCCCTTCCTTGACAGCCTTCGGGGCCTCTTCGACCAGGGCCTTTACCTCCTTCAGCCCCAGACCGGTGATCGCCCGGACCTCCTTGATGACCTGAATCT
>CAZFWD010000337.1:0-4161 GCA_964522535.1 uncultured Desulfonema sp. | reverse complement strand
GCCGACGCGGGTCGTGTAGGCCTTGACGATGCCGAGGACCCCGGTAATCTGCCTCGGTCCGATCCCCGCGCCGCAGCAGACGTTTCCGGCCACCGTGTTGGACGAGGTCACATAGGGGTATGTCCCGTGATCAATGTCTAAGTGCGTACCCTGGGCCCCCTCGAACAAAACCTGTTTGCCCGCCCTGATCTTGTGATCGATAAAAATCGAAATATTGCTCACAAACCCGGACAGACGATCGCGGTAAAGGCCGTAGCTGTTGAGAATGGCCTCGGGATCCACTGGCTGGGCCGATAAAAACCCCGTCAGGTAAAAATTCTTTTCAGCGCTGACCGCCCTGACCTTTTCCTCAAACCCCTGCGGATCCAGCAGGTCCACAAACCGAATGCCGCGGCGCGACGCCTTATCCTCATAACAGGGCCCGATCCCCCGTCCGGTGGTCCCGATCTGTTTTTTTGGGCTTGCCGCCTCCCTGGCCAGATCGATCTGCTTGTGGTAGGGCATAATCAGGTGGGCCCGATCACTGATCCTCAGGTTTTCAGGCCCCACATCAATCCCTTTGCCGATGAGATAATCGATCTCATTCAGCAGAACCTCCGGATCCACCACCAGGCCGTTTCCGATGACACAGATTTTTTTTTGTAAAATTCCGGAAGGAACCAGATGACTGATAAACTGTTCGCCGTTTACGACCATGGTGTGCCCGGCGTTGTTGCCGCCCTGGAACCGCACCACGGCATCCGCATGTTCCGCCAGAAGGTCCACGATTTTTCCTTTTCCTTCATCCCCCCACTGGGTCCCGACGATGACGATGTTTGCCAATTGTCGCTCCTTTTTTTAATTGGCGCCGTTGCCGGCCTTATTCCGTTTTGTTTTGAAAAAATTCAGCATGATCCGGCTGCAGGCCTGACTGCAGACCCCGGAGATCACCTCGATGCGGTGGTTAAACCGGGGGTCGCTTCCCAGATCATACAATGAACCCGCGGCCCCCCATCGGGGATCCCTTGCGCCGAACACCAGCCGGCCCACCCGGGCGTGCAGAATCGCCCCCATGCACATGATACACGGCTCGATGGTAACATAAAGGCTGGTGTTTAAAAAGCGGTAGTTTTCTGTCGCCCGCCCGGCCGCTCGAAGAACCAGAATCTCCGCGTGGGCGGAAGGGTCATGAAGGGTTATCGTCAGGTTATGGGCGGCGGCCAGGATATTTCCCCCGGCATCCACCAGCACCGCCCCCACCGGCACCTCATTCGATTCAAACCCTTTTTCAGCCTCGGCCAGGGCAAGCCGCATGTATGCGTCCCGGCATGGATTTTTTTTAAGTTTTGATTCAGTCACCAAGCCGGATGGTGGTACATTTTTATCCGTCAGTCAATTTATTTATTGATATCGGCAAAAAACCGACCTATAAAAAAACCTTACTCGGACTGCGCCCGTAGCTCAGTGGATAGAGCGCCGGACTACGAATCCGTAGGCCGCCCGTTCGAATCGGGCCGGGCGCACCAAACATCCAGTCCCGGCCGCACGCCATGAAAATCCGCGTCAGCATAAGGTTTTACGAAGAATTAAACGATCCCCTGCCGCCCCGAAACCGGAAAAAAAAGACGGTTCTAAGGGTGGAGGCCGGCCATACGGTAAGACGGGTCATTGAATCGTGCAACGTCCCCTTGTCTTCGGTGGACCTGATCCTTGTCAACGGCGGATCCGTGAGCCCTTCGCATATCGTGTTGGACGGCGATCGCATCTCAGTTTATCCGATGTTTGAGCGGATGGACATCGCATCGGTTTCCCGGGTCCGGAAAACACCCCTTCGGAATCTCAAGTTTATCTGCGATGCTCCGCTTGACAAGCTTGCAAGATACCTTCGCCTGCTCGGATTCGACACCCTGCATGAAAACGATGATCATACCGGCCGAATCCATGAAATCGCCGATAAACAGAAACGGGTTATCCTTACGAGAAACGAAAAACTGCTGGAAGACAAAAGGGTCAACCGGGGCTTTTTGGTCAGACCGGCCGATCCCTGGCTTCAGGCAAAAGCCGTGGTTTCCGGCCTTGACCTCAAAAGCAGGATCGCTCCCTTGTCCCGATGCCTGAAATGCAATAGCCGGATGCGTGCGGTCGGCAAAGACAATCTTCGGGAAAAAACAAACGCAAACCTGCCCGGACACGACGGGGGATTTTTAGAATGCTTAAGCTGTAAAAAGGTTTATCGGAGAGGGCCAGGCCATGAATCCCTGGTGAAAAAGATACGCCACATGCTTTCGGATGAAAAAAATGGGTTTGGCGTGAATGGGGATGGTGCCGAAGGGGAGACTCGAACTCCCACGAGCGTACGCCCACTAGACCCTGAACCTAGCGCGTCTACCAGTTCCGCCACTTCGGCACGTTTACAAAAACAGGGTTGATTTAAGGTATGTTTTCATATATATAAAATTTTTTTCTGTCAAGCGCAATATTTCAGGGTTTTTAATGAACCGATTGTTTTATGAAAATTATTAAAGATATTTATCGTATTGATCAAACGGTTAAAAATGCGGTCGTCACCATCGGCAACTTTGACGGGGTCCATAAGGGACACCAGGCCATTTTTGAGCGGGTCATCGCAGAGGCGCGATCCATCAACGGCACCCCCCTGGTGGTTACCTTTGAGCCCCATCCGGCCCGGGTGCTGAAGAAAAACAATACGCCCCCCCTGATCACCCTGTTTGAGCAAAAAATGGAGTTGATCGCAAAGGCCGGCATCAAGGTGGTCGTCTGTATTCCCTTTACCAGGGCCTTTGCCGCAATAACCGCAGAGCGGTTTGTTGAGGACATCCTCATCAAGCGGATTGGCATGAAAGCGATTGTCATCGGAAAAGACTATGCATTTGGAAAAAATCGCAAAGGCAATGTTTCATTTTTAAATAAACGCGCCGCAGATCTTGGTTTTGAGGTCATCGTGGTCGACTGGATCCAGGCCCATGCCCGGAAAACCAGACGGATCAGCAGCACCCGGGTGCGTGAACTCGTCATGGCCGGGGAGGTTGAAAAAACCCTCAACCTGCTGGGGCGTTATTACCAGATTCGCGGCCGGGTGGTTTCCGGGCGAAACCGGGGCGGCAGGCTGCTTGGTTTTCCCACCGCCAATATTCATCTTGTCGACGAGCTCTGCCCCAAAATGGGGGTGTATGCGGTAACGGTCGAAATCGACAAGGGGACATACCAGGGGGTGGCCAACATCGGTTACAGCCCGACCTTTGAAGACCATCTGTTTACCGTGGAGGTCCACATCCTTGACTTTGACGGCGCGCTTTACCGCAAAAAAATACGGGTAAATTTTGTCAAACGGATTCGAAACGAGAAGCGGTTTTCAGGCATTGATGAGCTGTCAAAGCAAATCACAAAAGACATCGCAACCGCCAGGGACGCCTTGAAGGGGGTTTTTGTTTGAAGGAAAGCGTATTATGTCGATACTTCGGATTGTAACCTACCCGGACCCGTTTCTGAAGCAGCCTACAAAACCGGTGGTCTCCATTGATGATGAAATTCAACAGGTGATCGAGAACATGGCCGATACCATGTACCAGGCCCCCGGCGTGGGGCTTGCGGCCGTTCAGGCCGGCATCGATAAAAGCATCATCATCTTTGATCCCGAGCCGGACCCTGAGAAACGGAAATTTCAGGCCCTGATCAACCCCGAGATCATAGTCAACCGCGGGGCGACCCTCTCCGAAAAGGAAGGTTGCCTGAGCGTTCCGGATTTCCGGTCGGATGTTGAACGGTTCGAGCGTGTTGTGGTAAGGGGTATGGACAGGGAAGGAAAGCCGGTGGAGATCGACACCGACGGCATCCTCGCCGTGATCCTACAGCATGAGATCGATCATTTAAACGGCATCCTGTTTATCGATCGCATCAGCGCCCTAAAGCGAAAGCTGTACCAGAAAAAACGGAAAAAGGCATTAGCGCAAGGTGGAAAAACGGTTTAGCGTTGTTTTTATGGGAACCCCTGAGTTCGCCGTCCCCGCCTTAAACGCCCTGGTCGATTACGGCTGCCATATTCCCCTGGTGGTCACCCGGCCGGACCGGGCCGCGGGCCGCGGCCGCAACCTTATTCCTCCGCCGGTGAAAACCGCTGCGGTATCGCTCGGGCTTTCGGTGGTTCAGCCCGAGGCCGTCAAC
>CAZFWD010000336.1:0-8994 GCA_964522535.1 uncultured Desulfonema sp. | reverse complement strand
CTCTGCCATGCGATCACCCTGCTTCTTATTTTTTTCGCCTGGATTCCGCACGTAAACGATGATCTCTTTGTCGGCATTCGAGACAACCTTTTGCTGCCGAGCTCCCTGGGACAGAGGCTGAATGATTTTTATTACCGGTATACCCTCTACCCCGCCGAGGTGTTCAAATCGTTTGACCAGAAACTGCTTAAAACATGCCGTGTTCAAATAACAGACCCCGCGCTGTCGAACCGGATCGAAACACGTCTGCGCCGGGCCGATTACCTGCGGATCAACGCGGCAATCCCTGTCGATCTAACGGTTCGCCAGGACCATGAAAAGCTGTTTTTAATACATCGGGAAAAAATCGTGCTTATCTCAACCGTAAAGGAGTTTCTGACCGATCCGGAAAGCCTTCTGAAAACCTTTTCAGACAACTGCGACCACAACCTTTTTTTCAGAAAAGCCACCTTTCTCTCCCTTGTGATCGGGCTTCCCCTGATCTGTTATTTTTTTCTCCATGCCGTTTTCATGCTGGGGTTTTTTTGGATGTTTTCATCCGCTGTTCGGTTCTGGGTCGCAACCCTATCCTGCCTGATCATCGGGATCGCGCTCACCCTTCCGCTGCAAAAGGATTTTTCCGAATCGATCTCGCGTGCCGAAATGTTTCATGCCTTGGAATCCGGGGATTGGCGAAAACGGGTCGCCGCCTTAAAAACCGCCTGCAAAGAGCAAGTCGCACTTGATTATTTTCAAGGCATTGAAAACATGGCGAGCAGCCCCCATATACCCGAACGCTACTGGCTTGCAAAATCGTTAGGGTACGGAAACACCCCAAGAACCCTGACCCTCGCTTTGGGGATGATTCACGATTCGCATCCCAACGTGGCCTGCATGGCGATTTTCAGCCTCGGGCAAAGGGGGCAAAAACAGACGGCAGGCGCGATAATGGCCCGTTTGCAGGAATCCGGCCACTGGTATGTTCAATGGTATGCCTACAAGGCTTTAAAGAGGCTTGAATGGATTCAGCCAAAGTCGATAACGTTCCGTTCATTCTATCCACAGTAGCGGTTATCTTGATAGAAATGGCCGCACGGGGGATTGATATTCGTGTGGAACCCCTTCTGATCACCGGAGCTGCAAGGATAATCGATATCATTGCCGTCCTGACGGTATTCACGGTTTATGGGCGGTCCTCGGCCCTGGGGCTTTCCCGGCACCGCATTCTGCCGGGCATAAAGGGAGGCATCCTCTGGTCAGTCGGGTTCGGTGCTGTCGCTGGGGGGATCGGCATCGGCCTGTTTATCGCCGGCATTGATCCGCTTCGATGGATGCGTGTCCATCTTCCGAATCATCCCGGGCGGCTTATTTTATTTTATATTGTCGGCGGCGCGGTGGGGCCGGTCGCTGAAGAGATATTTTTTCGGGGTATGGTATACGGCTATGTGAGAGACCTGCTCCATGACCGTTTGAAGCATTGGGGGGTGTTGATCGCTCTTGCGGTCAGCACCCTTCTTTTTGCGGCGGCTCACCCTGTGGCTTCCGGCGTTCCTCTTTTCCAGTTGATCGGAGGGGTTGTTTTCTGCCTTGCCTATGAGCAGAGAAAATCTTTGTTGACGCCGATTTTTATCCATTCCCTCGGAAACACGGCATTGTTTACCCTGTCTTTCATCCCGCGGTGATGGCGTTACGGTTCTGCGGCGTTCTTTTCATCTAAAACCTTCCTGACCAGCAAGGCCATTTTTTGAAAGGTCAGGGGCTTAAAGATAAACGCCTTTATTCCGATCTTTCGGGCGGACGCCTCATCGATCTGCGGATTAAAGCCGGTGCACAGGACAACCGGAATATCCGGACGGACTTGAATCAGGCTTTCCGCCAGTTTATCGCCGTTCATTCCGGGCATAGTCATATCGGAGATGATGAGATCGAATTCATGCGGGGCGACCTTGAATGTGTTTAAGGCGTCCAGGCCGGTTCTACAGGTTTTTACGGTGTAGCCGAGGTATTCCAGCATCTCCCGGCCCGTCTGAATGATGGCTTCTTCGTCGTCAACCAGAAGGATCCTTTCTTTTCCATGAGGCAGCGCCATGCTGCCCTTCAGTTTTTCATGATATTCATTTTGTTCCGCCGGCGTGATCGTGGGCAGGTAAACATAAAAATCCGTCCCTTCTTCGACCCTGCTTGAAAAGGTGATGGCGCCGCCGTGTTTCTGAACGATTCCCTGGGCCACGGCCAGGCCGAGTCCGGTTCCCATTCCCTTATCCTTGGTCGTGTAATAGGGATCGAAGATCCGCTTCCGGTCCTTGGGTAGAATGCCGCACCCGGTATCGCTCACGGTCAGCTTCAGGTAGGAACCCGGCGTAAGGGTTGATGCGCCTGCCATAAAACCGGGACCGATGGTTTCGCGGTCAAGGCTGATGGTCAATGTGCCGCCCCTCCCTTTCATCGCCTGTCCGGCGTTTGTTCCCAGATTCATCAATACCTGGTGAATCTGTCCCGGATCCGCCCTTGTCAGTCCTGCGTTTTTCGTGATGTTCTCCTTGATCGTGATGGATGCCGGAAGGGTTGCTTTCAATAATTTTAAAACGTCCCAAATAACGTCTTCGGTTCGAATGGGTTTACGTTCCTGCTCGGATTGACGGCTGATGGAGAGTATCTGGCGAACCAGGTCGATGGCGCGGCTGGCCGCCTTGAACATCTCCTCGATGTATTGAAATACCCGGCTGTCCGGATCCACGCTGATGCGGGCCAGTTCAAGATAACCCAGAATCGCGGACAAAATGTTGTTAAAATCATGAGCGATTCCGCCGGCAAGGGTGCCGATGGCCTCCATCTTTTGGGCCTGCATGAGCTGGGCCTCCAGCCGCCTCTGGGCGGTAATATCATGAAAAACGATCAGGGTCAGGAAATCCCCCTTAATCTGAATGAGTTTGGCAAACATCTGAAGATCGAGGATTGTTCCTGTTCTATTCTTGATCCTCACCTCAAAACCGGACACCTCGCCGTTTACGGTCAGTTTTTCGATGAACCGCTGACGTTCTTCAAGCGGAAACCCCAGATCGGTGATGTCTCCCGAGATGACCTGGCTTCTGGGATATTGCAGGAGTTCGCAGAATTTTTCATTCACATCGATGATCCTGCCGTCGAGATCCGTGAGCGAAATCGGCTGGGGGCCGAGGCTGAAAAGATGCCGGAGTCTGACTTCGCTTTCCCGCAGCGCCGCCTCGATCCTTTTCTGATCCGACAGGTCCATGGCGATACCGATATAGCCGATGGCGCGGCCCGATTCATTCCGCTGAAGGGTGACTGCCATGTGTGTAGGAAACTCCCTGCCGTCGGCGCGTTTGTGGCCGATCTCCCCCCGATGATACCCGGTACGCAGCACCTTTTTATTAAGGGGAAGAACCTCATCGGTGTACTGGGCTTCGCTGTGAAACAGGCTGAGGGGCTTTCCGATCAAGGTTTGCGGCGTATACCCGTGCATCTGCGCCCACGATGGGTTCACATAGGTGACGGTCCCGTCCAGGTCGGTGGTCACGACCCCCTCGCCGATCTGATCGACGATATGAATCAACCGGTAAAGCCGTTGTTCGGTATTTTTTCGTTCTGAAATTTCGCGGATGAAAAACAGCAGATGGGGTTTGGCGGAAAAAATGATTCGTTTCAGGCTAATCTCGATCCACATTTTTTTTCCGGAGCGGTCCGCGGTCAACCACTCAAATACCTGGGGAAGACCCTGCAACGCCGCGTCGTTGCGGGCCTGAACCTCTTTTATGGAATACGGGGGATCCCCCGAAAAGAGGCTATACAGGTTCAGCCGTCCGATGTCTTCAGGGGTAAACCCAAAAAGATTACACAACACGGGATTAAAATCGACGATGGTGTCGGCCTCGGGATTATACAGGAGTATGGCATCGTTTGCGGAATCAAAGATGATTTTGAAACGGTTCGCCCCATGCCGGTTTGCGTCGGAGAGGCGCTGAAGTCGTTTTTTGAGGCTCAGACCCCACAGACACAGGCCGATCAAAAGGATGAGACAAACCGACAACGCGAGGGGTGTTAAAACGGCGCTCATCGTCTTAAAATCATCCGGCGATGATAAATACGCATCTCATGTCAGGAAAGGTAGGCGAGCAGAATTTTGAGCATTCTGCGAACGGGTTCCGCAGCTCCCCACAGCAGCTGATCCCCTACGGTAAACAGGGTTAAATACGTCGGCCCCATATTGAGCTTGCGTATCCTTCCCACCGGTACGCTCAGGGTGCCGGTAACGGCTGCAGGGCTTAAGTGTTTGAGGGTATCCTCCTTGGTGTTGGGGGTGACCTTTACCCATACATTGGCCCCTGCAATCATGGCTTCAAGGTCTTTGATCGGAATATCTTGAGTCAGTTTTATCGTCAACGCCTGGCTGTGGCAGCGCATGGCGCCGATGCGGACACAGATGCCGTCGATCGGTATGGCCGGATCGGCCTGCAGGATTTTGTTGGCCTCGGCATACCCCTTCCACTCTTCACGGGACTGGCCGGACGCCATGGGGGTGTCGATCCAGGGAATCACGCTCCCGGCAAGGGGAACCCCGAAGTTTTTCGTGGGAAACGCATCGCTGTTCATGGCATCGAGGACACGGCGGTCAAGGTCCAGAATAGCGGAAGCGGGATCTGTCAGCTCCCGGGCGGCTTTGCCGATGGCCGCCATCTGCGCCACCAGTTCCCTCATGTTATTTGCGCCGGCGCCGGATGCCGCCTGATAGGTCATGGAGGTGAGCCATTCAATCAAACCCTTTTGAAACAGCGCGCCGACCGCCATCAGCATCAGGCTGACCGTGCAGTTCCCGCCGATATAATTTTTTATCCCCTTGTCCAGCGATCGGTCGAGACCCTCTCGGTTTACCGGATCGAGCACAATGATACTGTCGTTGTCCATGCGAAGGGCGGAAGCGGCATCGATCCAGTACCCTTTCCAGCCGGCCTCCCGCAGCTGCGGATAAACCTTTTTGGTATAGTCTCCGCCCTGGCAGGTCAGAATGATATCCATCCCCGAAAGGATTTTTATATCGTAGGCATCCTGCAGCGGCGGAATCTCCACGCCGATGTCCGGGCCGGGTAAGCCCGCCTGGGAGGTGGATGCAAAAAGCGGTTCATACCCGTTGAAATCGTTTTCGGCCCTCATTCGGTCCATGAGCACGGATCCAACCATTCCCCGCCAACCGATAAAGCCGACCCTTAACATCAAAAAATCCTTTCAAAATTGTTGATTTCCAGATTCGGTCAGTGCAATGATATTGATCTAAAAATCAAGGCACCCGATTTGTATGTATCGGTTTCCCGTAAGGTTTGTCAATAGCAAGATGGATGATCGCAGAAGGGTGCCAAGCCACCCCAAGTTGTTAAAAACGGTTGCATATGCCGATTTACGAATACAACGCCCTAAACGCCCGGGGAAAAACCGTTACGGACATCATCGATGCGGATAGCGTATCCGCAGCGCGTCAAAAACTTCGTGCCGCGAACATCTACCCGGTTTCCATCAAGGAGGTATACAAAACCGTACCCAAAACCGAGGGCCGCTCATTCTCCCTGACAAGGCCCTTTAGACCAAAGGTCAAGGCGTCGGAACTGGCGATGATGACCCGCCAACTGGCAACCCTGCTTGGGGCCGGGTTCCCGCTTGTCTCCGCCTTGGCCACCCTGATCCCCCAGGCCGGCTCACACCTGTTCAAACAGATCCTGTCCCAGATCAAGGATTCCATCGAGGCCGGAGGAAGTTTGGCCTCGGCCCTGGCCCAGTACCCGGAAACCTTTTCAAGCGTCTATGTCAACATGGTGGGTTCCGGGGAGTCCTCCGGCACCCTTGAGCTGGTCCTGGAACGCCTGGCGGAGATCAGTGAAAAACAGCAGGCCCTGACCAACCGCATCCGCTCCGCCATGGCCTACCCGGTTTTGATGTTTTTCATCGGGGTGATCGTGCTGTTTGTTCTTCTGACCTATATCGTTCCCAGCATCACTTCGATCTTTGCGGATATGGGCCAACAGCTTCCCGCTCCCACGCGTTTTCTGATCGCCACCAGCAATATACTGAAGTCCGGATGGTGGGCCATTCTGATTGTATTGGTGGCGCTGGGTTTGGGCGTGCGTGAAATAAAAAAAACTGAAAAGGGAAGATACGCCTTCGACCGGATCGCCCTTTCCCTGCCCGGCGTCGGCGGGCTGGTCACCAAACTCGCGGTGGGGCGGTTTGCAAGAACCCTGGGGACGCTTTTGGACAACGGGGTCCCCCTGCTTGGGGCGCTGGGGATTGTGAAAAACATCGTGGGCAACAGGCTGATCTCCGAGGCGATTGCCCAGGCCGCCGAGGAGGTTGAAAAAGGAAAAGGCCTGGGCAGGGCCCTTGAGGCCTCCCACCTCTTTCCAAACCTTTCAATCCAGATGATACTGGTCGGTGAGCAGAGCGGGGAGCTTGAAACCATGCTGGGAAAAATCGCCGACGTCTATGAAAACGAGGTCGAATCCGCCGTGGCCGCCATGACCGCGCTGCTGGAGCCTGCGATCATCCTGTTTATGGGGGTGATCGTCGGTTTCATCGTTCTGTCTGTTCTGCTGCCGATTTTTGAAATGAACCAGCTGGTCAAATAGGTCAAAACCGGCGGTTCACCGAAAAATGAAGCCCTCCTGAACCCACACCGGCAGACAGGTCAAATCCGAATCGTTTGATGAAATCAACCGCAAATGCATTCTGTTCCGCCAGGTTGTATTTGTGGGCGCTGGATACGCCGCCGTAAATGTTTCCCGCGTAGAACCCGGCCTCAACAGCCGCCAGTATGCCGCCGATCCCCTCCAGGCCTTTATCAAACCCCTCGCAGGCCGCGAAAATCAGCGCGCTGTTGATCAGAAAGGCGAAAAGGGCGTCCCGGTACCTTTCGCAGTAAAGATAGCCGCCGCCGGGAAGGATCGAAGCCAGACCCGCGATAACCGGGCTTTTACGGGGAAGTTCCTGGTGTTGGTCGAGCCGTGCGACAGCCGCCTCGACCCGGTAACGCGCATGATTGTTTTGGCTGATGTTGTTGAAAAAAACGCCCGCGTTTTTAAAATCCCCGGATTCGAGATAAAGCAGGGCGAGGTTGTAGAACGCCCTATCCCGTATGTCTGTATCTTCCGTGAGGCCGGAAAGGTGATGAAGGCTGTTTATCGCTGAAGGGTAATCGTTTAATTCCCGGTAGCAGGCGCTGATCATAAAACCGCCGGCAATCCCGGTTTCGGTAAGGTCCGTCGGATTCAGCAGGCTTGAAAACCGTTCCAGGGCAGCGGCATAATCCCGAATGTAAAAGTGCGACATGCCGACTTTGTATGTGGCGGTCTTCACCCGCGGGTCGTGGGGATAAAAATAAATGAACCGTTTAAACTCGGCCACGGCGATGGCGTAGTCTCCCTGCTCAAAACACCGGGTGGCGTATTCGAACTGTCCGTCGGGGGTGACGTCCAAACAGCGGCCCGTGTCAGCCCAGCCTTGCCATGAAAGCAACAGGAAGAGAAAAAACGATAAAATAAAGCCTGTGTACGGGTTAGATGATGCTTTCATAAACAAACACTTCACCTCGATTCACCTGCGGCTACCGGTTTCGAGCCCTTTATACACAGCGCAACGCAGATATTGGACGTTTTACCTTGCCATCAGGTCTGCGTGACGCGCAGCACCTCCTCTATGGTGGTGACCCCGGACAGCACCTTCTGAATGCCGTCCTGGTAAAGGGTCCTCATCCCGTTTTGAATCGCCTTTGTCATGATCTGGTGGGAATCGTGGGTTTTTAAAATCATGTTCTGCAGGGATTCATTGAGCAACAGGATCTCATAAATGCCGAGCCTTCCCCGATACCCACTGTTGAAGCATTTCGAACATCCCCTGGCCCTGTAAATCACCGGGAGCGGATGACTGGCTGCGGAGAGGCCGAGCCGGATGATGGTTTCTTCGTCAGGGGCATAGGCCTCCCGGCATTCCTTGCAAAGTATTCGGACCAACCGCTGGGCGATGACGGCGATCACGGTTGAAGAAATCAGAAAAGGCTCCACTCCGATGTCGACAAGCCTGGTGATCGCGGTGGCCGAATCGTTGGTATGCAAAGTGGAGAAAACAAGGTGCCCGGTGAGCGCCGATTGGACGCCGATCTCGGCGGTTTCCTGGTCCCTCATCTCCCCGATCAGGATCACATCCGGGTCCTGTCGAACAATCGACCGCAACCCCTTAGCAAAGGTCAGATCAATCTTCGGGTTCACCTGGATCTGCCCGATGCCTTTGAGCTGGTATTCCACGGGGTCTTCAATGGTGATGATATTGATTCCGGGAGAATTGATCTGGGAAAGGATTGCATACAGGGTGGTCGTTTTCCCGCTGCCGGTAGGACCGGTCACCAGAATGATGCCGTGGGCCGACCGAATCAGGCGATTAATGGTTTCCAGTTTTTCGGCGTCCAGCCCCAGTTCGGAAAGCTTGAACAGGGAGAGGGATTTGTTCAACAGCCTCATCACCAGCCGCTCCCCGTGGGTGATGGGAATGGTTGAAACCCGTATGTCGATATTCTGATCGCCGATTTTCACCTCGAACCGGCCGTCCTGGGGCAGCCGTTTCTCAGCGATGTTCATCTTTGCCATTACCTTTATTCTGGAAATCAGAGAGGCCTGCATCCACTTGGGCGGAGACAGCAGATCGTATAAAACCCCGTCGATTCGGTATCGAATTTTAAAATGATGCTGGGAGGGTTCGATGTGGATGTCGCTGGCACCGCCTTTGACGGATTGAGAGATGATATGGTTCACCAGTTTGATAATGGGGGCGTCGCTGGTATCATCCAGCAGGTCGGCGGTTTCTTCGATCTCGCTGAGGATGTCGGCGCCGTTTTCCATGTCCTCCACCAGCTGCTGGGCGGTATCGCGGCTGCTGTCGTATGCCGTGTTGATCAGCGACAGGATGGCGTCCCGAGTGGAAAGCACCAGGTCAAAATCATCGATTTCAAGGATTCTGACC
>CAZFWD010000335.1:0-8628 GCA_964522535.1 uncultured Desulfonema sp. | reverse complement strand
CCGCAACGGGTATAAACGCATCGAGGTTTTCCAGCTCCCTGTTGACTGCGATGCGCAGGCTCATAAAAATTTTGGTGGCGGGATGAATCTTGCGGCTGCGGGCGTCTTTTCGCGGAACAGCTTCCAGAACAAGCCGCGCCAGCGCTTCACTGATTTGAATTCTTTTTTTCGCTCTTGCGGCAACAATCTTCCGGGCGATTCTCCCGGCCCACCGCTCCTCACCGTAGTTTCTGAATATCCCTTCCAGACGGGCTTCCGTCTCGGAATTGATGATATCTTCAGCGGTAAGGGTGGCATCGATGTTCATCCGCATATCGAGGGGCTCATTTTTCCTAAAGCTGAACCCTCGACCACTGGCTTCAAGCTGATGAGAAGACAGCCCCAAATCGGCCAGCACACCGTCTATGGAAACGATGTTCAAGCAAGAGAGGATCTCGGGAAGGTGAGTAAAGCTGTCGTGGAACAGCCGAATATTCGCTTCATACGGCGCCAATACGCGGGCCGCGTTTTCAACGGCGTCCCTGTCCTGGTCAATACCGATTAAAAGCCCATTCGGCAGAATTTTTTCCAAAATAGCCCTGGCATGCCCCGATCCGCCGAGGGTGCAATCCGCATAAACCTTTCCCGGCCGGCAGTTCAAATACGCCAGCACCTCGGCACGCATCACGGGGGTATGGCGAAACTCCATGATATCAGAGCCCTATCTTTGCAATTTCGTTGACAACCTCCTCCTTTTGCATATCTTCTTCAAGCTTCTTGCTTTCCTTGTCCCAGTTTTCCTTTGACCAGATCTCAAAGTGATCCAGAACCCCGACAAGGATGATCTCTTTTTCCAGCCCGGCATATTCCCTCAGGGTCGGAGGAATCAGAATCCGCCCCTGCCTGTCCCATTGACATTCAAACGCCCCGCCGATAAACACCCTTCTAAACCGTCGCATGGCCGGGCTTCTTTCAGCCTGCGACAACACCCGCGCCTCGATCTTTTTCCATTCCTCAAAGGAGTATGCCACCAGTCCGTTGTCTAAGCGGGAAAGCATAAGGCCGTAGCTCAGGGTGCTTTTCAGAATCTCCCTGAACCGGACCGGAATGATCACCCGGCCCTTTTCGTCGATGGTATGGCAGGAACTCCCCCGAAACATGGCACACGAATCTCCCATTAACAACCACTTTACTCCACAGTTTTCTCCATAATACAAACTTAAAACCTTTTGTCAAGAAAAAAATATATTTTTTTTCTAATAATTAGTGAGAATTAAAAAACTTTTGAAAGGCAGTGGATAAGGTGGATATTTATGGGGATTTTTTCAAATCTATGAGCTTTTCCCTCTCTCATTCAAATCCCGAAGCATACGGCTTGCCCCCCAGGGTTCAAGGAATTCAACCGACAAATCAAAAATTCGGCCCAACGCCTGAAAATCTATACGGTTCTGGAGCGCGCAATGAAGGCTTTTGATGTATTCCGCCCCGCAGTGGCGGCTCTTTTCTTCAGCCGAATCGCAAACCCGCCCGGCGGTTTTTTGAAAAAGCAGCGGCCCGCAGCATCCTTTCGATGGCCGCAGACCGCCGGAAAACGTAAACCGCTTTTTTCTGATGCTTTCTTCGGCCGGGTATGTTATAAAAACGAAAAGGATTGAAACCCGAAGCGGCCGGCAGGAGCGATGATCAGGCGAAAAGGCAAACCATCCGACAATGCTCCCTTGCAAATAAAGACGGACCTTCCCTTCCTTCAAAGGCCCGACTGGCGCACGGTGGTTGTCAGCCGTGACTATCAGGCGGATTTCTGCATCCTGGGCAAACATATCCTGGTCAGCAGGCCCTTCGGGCACGCCTCCCTCGCGGCTTTAAAACAGTCCATAGCCCTCAACCATAAGGTGATCGACCACGGCATTCCAAAGGGGAGGTCCTACGTCCAAATCGAGGATTATACGAACCTTCGCGGCGCCGCGCATGACGCCCGCAGGCTGTTTATTGAGGATCTGAAGCGCAGGAAAAACCTGCTGGCCCTCATCTTCTGCAACACCTCGCCGTTGTTCAACCTCAGCATCAACCTCGGCAAGCGGATCCATGCATTCGGGTTCGATATTCATCTTTCCAAGGGCCTGCATGAGGCGGTCCGGCTTGCCGAAAACATCCTTTCCGAAAAAGGGGTTGACTGGAAATCCCCAATCGAAATCCAGCCGCCCGGTCATTTACCGGCGATCGTTCACAAAAATGAATGGTCGTACCAGGGGCAACGTTTTCAGATTCGGTTTGAAACCATTGACGGGAATATCATTCATACCGTCTCTTCGGGGACATTCAAAAAAGACGACATCGGCCCGATGTTTGAACGGATGAAAAGGGTTTTTGACGAAAGTGCCCTTCAAAACCGGCCCTATTACCTGGTTGCGAACCTCGAGGCCGTAAAAAAGATCGATTTCAATGCCCGCCGCCGGTATGTCAGCACCCTGACCCAGTGGCACCAGAAGCATCCGTTTAAAATGTTTGTGTTCTACAACACCGGCTGGACGACGCGCGCGGCCATTAATATCGCCAAAACCACCGTGCCCTACGCGGTCCGTATCGCGGACAGCTTCAATGCGGCCATGGAATGGATCGCCGCGGACCGATCAAACCCTGGGCCGGAGCCTGCCGAGGCGTCAGCGTCCCATTCCAGCGCCGCGGATCCAAACCCACAATACGCCGAGGAGCTGATCCGCATTCTATCGGGCATCAACTGGGATTCCCAGGCGCCTGAAACCATCCTTCGGCAGGTGGCCCCTTCACACCCATTTTACTCGGTGGTGGAAGCCATCTCCCTGATCAAACTGGATATCGACCAGCTCTTAAGGGAACGGCGGATCTTTGAGAAGGACCTTCTGGAATCCCGAAAAAAACACAAAGAGATATTAGACGGCATTGAGGAAGGCTACTATGAGACGGACCTTGCCGGTACCATCACATTCGCCAACCCCGGGCTGTGCCGGATTCTGGGGTATTCAAAAAAAGAACTCATGGAAATGAACTACCGAAAACTTGCCGATAAAGAGCAGGCCCGCAAAATCTATCAGACCTTCAACCAGGCCTATCAAACCCGCCGTCCGGCCAAGGCCTTTGACTGGAAACTGATCCGGGGCGACAACAGCACGAGCTTTATCGACACCTCCGTTGCCCTCATCGAGGATGAGAACGGAAACCCCGCGGGGTTTCGCGGAATCGTCCGGGATATCACCGAACGGATCGCGGCGGAAACCGAAAGGCAGAAACTTGAACAACAGCTTCGGCATGCGCAAAAAATGGAGGCCATCGGCACCCTGGCCGGGGGCGTGGCCCATGACCTCAACAACATCCTGTCCGGCATCGTTTCCTACCCGGAGCTGCTTCTGATGAAAATCCCCACTGACAGCCCCCTGAAAAAGCCCTTGGAAACCATCAAGGCCTCCGGTGAAAAAGCCGCCGCCATTGTCTCGGACCTGCTCACCCTGGCCAGGAAAGGGCTTCCCGAGCTCAAAACCGTGAACCTCAACCGCATCATTCGGGATTACTTGAGCAGCCCGGAGTACCGCAGCCTGATGGCCCACCATCCGATGGTCAACATAAAAACCGATCTGGACGACAGCCTGCTTAACCTCAACGCCTCGGCCGTGCATGTCTTTAAAATCATCATCAACCTGGTGACCAACGCCGCCGAGGCCATGCCGGACGGCGGCATGGTTCATATCACGACCCGAAACAGCTACATCGACACGCCCATTCACGGGTATTCCGGCTTCAAAGAAGGGGAGTATGTCAAACTGCAGATCACGGACGAAGGCACCGGTATCCCGCCCGAAGACAGGGAACGGATATTTGAACCCTTCTATACGAAAAAACGCGCGGGCCGAAGCGGTTCCGGCCTGGGCATGACTATGGTATGGGGGGCGGTGCAGGATCATGGCGGGTATATCGATATTCAGAGCGCACCGAAAAAAGGCACGGTCGTCACCATTCACCTCCCTGCGGTAAGGACCGAACCCCTTCAGGAGGCCGGCGCCTTTGCTCTGGACCGGTTTAAGGGCAGGGGTGAAACCATTCTGGTGGTGGATGATCTAAAAGACCAGAGGGAGATCGCAGAGCAGATGCTGACCCTGCTGGGATATCGGGTGGCGACAGCCGCAAGCGGGGAAACCGCCCTGGCGTATCTCCAACAAGACCCGGTTGATCTGGTGATCCTGGACATGATCATGGATCCGGGAATGGACGGGCTAGATACCTATAAAGCGATCAAACAAATCGTACCGTTGCAGAAAACGCTCCTCGTCACCGGTTTTTCTTCGTCCAAACGTATTAAACAGGCGCAATCTTTAGGGGCCGGCGCGTGTTTAAAAAAACCTTTTCTGTTTAAAGAAATCGCGCGAACGGTTCGTGAAGAACTCGAACGCTGAGTTTTAAAACCCGATGATTCCAAAGCCGAAATACGATCCCCGCCTCTCGCTTGAACAGGTCCGACTGCTCTATGCCCAGTCCTATATCGCCTCCATGGGGGTCATCATTACGTCGCTGGTCACCGGCGCCATGCTTTGGGGATACGTCCCTTCCATCAACCTGATCCTCTGGATGTCCGCGGCCATCGCCGTCACCATGGCCCGCCACGGGGTCACCGTTTATTTCCACAAAAAAAACGTCTCAGAAAAAGAGGCCGGCTTGTGGAAAAACCGATTTATCCTGATGCTCATCCTCTCCGGATTTGTCTGGGGTTCCGCCGGGGTGATTATCTTTCCGGAAACCTCCCTGCCCCACCAGGTTTTTTTACTGCTTGTGCTCGGCGGAATGGTCGCCGGCGGCATCGGCACCTTTTCGGTGGTGTTCGGCGCATTTATCGCCTATGCCTATCCGACCCTGCTTCCCATCGCCGTAAAACTTTTCTTTATGAACGACACCATCCATTCGGTCATCGCATTGATGGTGCCGGTGTATCTGATGGTGGTCTCCATGACCGCTTATCACCTGTACCTCCAGACGCGGACTTCTCTGAACCTGCGGTTTGAAAATCTCGATCTGATCGACCGTCTTGAACGCGAAAAACAAAAAACAAACACCGTCAACAGAAACCTCTCTAGGGAAATTTCCGAGCGAAAGCAGGCGCAAGCCGCCCTGCAAAAACACAAAGCAACCTTGGAATCCCGGGTGTTCGAACAGACCGCGGCGATTCAGCAGGCCAACCGGGAGCTGATTAAAGAAATCGAAGAGCGAAAAAGAGCCCTGAAGGCGCTGGAAGCCTCCGAGGAAAAATACCGGCTTTTAGTGGAAAAAACCAATGAGGCGGTCTGCATCCTTCAGGACGAAAAAATCCGGTTCCACAACAAAAGGGCCGAAACCCTGTGGGGGTACCCTGAGGCTGAACTGACCGCCATCCCCTACCTGGATCATTTCCACGCCGACGACCGCAGCGGCGTCGCAAACCTTCATCAAACGGCATTAAGCGGCATGTCCCGTGAGGTTCTCGAACGAAGCCATAGTTTCAGGGCATTTCACAGGGACGGCAGACTCAAATGGGTCCGTATCAATTTTGTGCCGGTTGCCTGGGAAAACAGACCGGCCGTGCTCTGCTTTACCCAGGATATCACGCAACAGAAGCGGTTTGAACAACAGCTGCTTCAGTCCCAGAAAATGGAGGCCATCGGCACCTTGGCCTCCGGCATCGCGCACGACTTCAACAACATCCTCGCCGCCATCGCCGGAAACATTTCGCTGGTGCTGATGAAAACGGACCCGGCCCATCCGTTCTACAAAAGATTAAGAGACATCGAATCCTACATTGAAAGCGGCACCGGGCTGACCCAGCGGCTTTTGAATGTTGCCAAACCGAAACCATATCAACCAGAGCCCACGGATATGGATGCCCTGTTGAATGAAACCGTAAACTTGTTCTGCAGAACCCGGACAAACCTGCGGCTTCACACCGACTATGGAAATTCAAAAAAAATCGCGAATGTGGACCCCAATCAGATTCGACAGGTCATTATCAACCTTCTGGTCAACGCCTGGCAGGCCATGCCCGACGGCGGAGACCTTTACGTATCGACGGAAACAAAAAATGCGGGCGGTATCGACGCGGAAACACCCGCCACGCCCCCCGGCAGGCAGATCAAAATCACCATCACGGATACCGGGATCGGCATGCCGGCCGATGTGTTACCCAAAATATTCGACCCCTTTTTCACCACCAAGAAAAAAGGGCGGGGAACCGGTCTGGGGCTGGCCTCGGCGTACGGGATTATTAAAAACCACGGCGGGCGTATCACGGTGGAAAGCAGTCCCGGAAGGGGAAGCGCATTTCACATCACGCTACCCGCATCAACAAAACAGATTTTAACGCAAAAACCGCTGACGGAAGGGATCGTCAAGGGGGAAGAGACCCTCCTTTTCGTTGATGACGAACCCAACATCCTTGAGATCGGCGAAGAGATGCTTCGCATGCTGGGATATACCGTCATCACGGCCCGAAACGGGGAGGAGGCGATCCGCCGGTATTCGGAAAACAGAAAGGTCATCCATCTGATCATCCTGGACATGATCATGCCGGAAATGACCGGTGAGCAGCTGTTTTACCGGCTGAGGGAAATGGACCCGCAGGTGAAGGTGTTGCTGTCAAGCGGGTATGTTCAAAACAGCCAGGCGGAAAAAATCATTCAAAAGGGGGCGAAAGGATTTATCCAGAAACCGTTTGGCATTTCCCAGCTCAGCCGGGCTGTTCGCAGAATCCTGGATGCACCGCAGCACCAATAGTCAAGGCATCAAGAGATAATCCGCTTCCCGATTGCGACCCAGGTTGCTTTCATTTGGGTTTGTGCCGGGACATGGGTCTTTTTTCTTGACTCTCACATCGCGGTTATCTATAAAATTCATTTTAAAATAAACTTTTGATACCGCGGCCCTCGAGATCGTAACGTTGACCCAACTCATCAGAATTGGGGGTTGAGTCGACATTAAAAGCGTGAAACAGAGGGATGCTTTCCGCTCAGGGTCTGTTCCGGTGAGATGGGGTTTGATCGCCAGAACCATTCACCAGAAACATTCACCAGAGCCATTCAATGGAAACATATTTTTAAGATTCTCAAGCCTGGAGGGTGCGTTATGAAGGTATTGGTCGCGTATTTATCCGAAACGGGAAATACGGAAAAGCTGGCAAAGGCTGTTTTTGAAGCGGTCGAATCCCCTAAAAAGGAGATCCTGTCCATTCCAGAGGTAACAGAAGCCACTGGCTATGACGTCGTTTTTATTGGATTTCCGGTCCATGCCCACAGTGTGCCCGGAAAGGTCGAAGCGTTTGCGAAAAAACTGCCTAAAGGGCAGAAGGTTGCCTATTTTGCAACGCACGGATGCATGCGAGGCGGGGAACTGGCGGTGACCGCCTTTTATCATGCCCTGTGTATGGCCAAAGATACCGTTGTGTTGGGAACCTTCGGATGTCGCGGCAAGGTAAAACAGGAGATTATCGACGGCCTCATGGAAAAATTAGAGCATCGCGCATGGGCACAGGAGGCCCAAGGTGCGGCAGGTCATCCGGATGAGGCGGATCTTAAAGATGCACGGAATTGGGCCGAAAGGATGATGCTCAAAGCCCGTAGCTCCTAATTTCAACGGCCGGAACTTCTCTGTGACCAGCAGAGAAGTTCGGCTTTTGCGGGCAACCTCCCCTCCCCCAAACAAAAGAAGGCCTTATCGGTCGACTTCATATTCGAGCACTCTTTTTCCGGACCTTCATCTGCCCACCGCGAGCGCGCTTTTCCATGCCGACGATCCAGCTGATCAAAAGACTGTAACCGATCACCATTGCCCAGTGAACCATCCCCATAGGGTGGGTTCGAAAGATGGTGTTAAACACCGGCATATAGGTGAAGACACCCTGAAGGCCCGCCATGACGGCCACGCCCACCCACAGCCAGCGATTGGAAAAAACCCCCAGCTGCCAGAACGACCGGTTAAGGGAACGGCAGTTGAACAAATAGAACATCTCCCCGAACACAAAGGTGTTGACTGCCATGGTCCGGGCCAGGTCTTCATTGCCGGACGACCGAAGCGCGATTTCAAAAAGCCCGAAACCCCCAATCAACAACAAAAGACTCACCATCATAATCCTGACGATAAGAACGCGGTTTAGGATCGGTTCCTTCGGATCACGGGGCTGACGCGTCATGATGCCGGGCTCCTTGGGTTCAAAGGCCAGGGTGAGCCCCAACAGGAGCGCCGTGGTCATGTTGATCCAGAGGATCTGCAAAGGGAGGATCGGAAGGGCCACCCCCAAGAAGATGGCCAGCATGATAACCAGGGCCTCGCCCCCGTTGGTGGGGAGCGTCCAGGTGATGAATTTGGTGAGATTGTCGAAGACCCCCCGTCCTTCCTCCACGGCGGCCTTGATGGTGGCGAAATTGTCGTCCGTGAGGACCATATCGGCGGCCTCCTTGGATACATCCGTGCCGGCAATCCCCATGGCCACACCGATGTTGGCCTGTTTGAGGGCCGGGGCGTCGTTCACCCCGTCGCCGGTCATCGCCACCACATGATCGCGCTTTTGAAGGGCCTCCACCAGCCGCAGTTTCTGCTCCGGCGAGACCCTGGCAAATACAGCGGTTTTTTCTGCGATGTCCACCAGTTTCTCATCCCCAA
>CAZFWD010000334.1:0-11426 GCA_964522535.1 uncultured Desulfonema sp. | reverse complement strand
CCCGCCAGTCAAAGCCCCGCAGGGAATCGATGCCCCCCAGATAAAACCGCTCATAATCGGGGAGATTCTTGTTTAACCGAGGATGGGGTTGAGATCGGCGGGGATAAATATATTCAGGGAAACGCGGAGTTTATTTTCCCGATCATCAAGAAGGCGCAGCTGATGGGGCTTGTGTTTTATGATACAGGTAATGTATATGATGGGGGTCCGCTCAGGCTGGATGAGCTGCGGGAAAGCGCTGGGTTCGGCATTCGGTGGTATTCGCCCATGGGTCCGCTCAGGCTGGAGCGGGGGTATGTTCTGGATAAGGAGCCGGGCGAGGATGCCGGAAGATGGGAGTTTTCCATGGGCGGTAGCTTTTAGGGGCGGCAGTTTTTAGGAATCATTCGGGAAGGTCCGAATCTGTTAACCTGTTTGTTTTCAAGGGGGTGTTATGAGTCGTCGAAAGATAGGCGTTTGGGTGACGTTGATCATGGCGGTCTGCTTGGTCATGCCGGTGTACGCGGCGGATATCGCAAAGATCGGGATTGTTGATCTGCAACGGGTGCTGACGGAATCCGAAGCCGGAAAAAAGGTGCAGGAAAGGCTTCAGAATCGGGGGCGTGAGATGCAGTCCGGGCTTCAGGAACTGGGGACCAAAATCGATGAGATTACCGAGCAGCTGACCAAGGACGCCATGGTGCTGAGCAGGGAAAAGCGGGAGGAAAAACAGCGGGAGTTGGATATCAAAAGGTATGATTTTCAGGTGCTGCAGAAAAAATATCAATCCGAGTTCCGGGAGATTGAGGCCAAAGAGGTGGATAAGCTGCAGAAAGAGATTTTCAGCCTCACCGACCAGATCGGCAAAAAGGAAGGCTATCTGTTGATCATTGAAAAAAACGCGGCGGTTTACTATCCGAATTCCATTGATTTGACCGATCAGCTGATTGAGGCATATAATAAGAATGGCTCGGTTTCTCAATAAAAAGCCTTGATGGCGTTCCAAACCGGGTTCATGAATGGCGGGTAGATCATCATGGAGCTATCTCTGGAGCAACTGGTTGAAAGGGTGGGCGGAGACATTCGCGGCGATCCTCAGAAGATAATCAGCGGGGCTGCTCCGTTTGAGGATGCCGGCAAAGAGGATATCACCTTTGCCGATTCCCCCCGCATGTTAAAAAAAATGGACCAGGCGTCCGCGGGGGCGGTGATTGTCCCCCTGCGGTTCCAAAAGCAGGTTTCCACCAACCTGGTGGTTTCAGACAACCCCCGGCTTGCGTTTGCCAGGTGCATGCATCTTTTTTTCCCGCCCCGGCCTTCCCTTCCCGGAATCAGCAGGACGGCGAGCATCGGCCGTTCTTTTTCCTTCGGAACGGACATCAGCATCGGTCCTTGCGCGGTGATCGCGGACAATGTGCGCATGGGCAGCCGCGTGACGGTTCATTCCCATGTGGTGATCGAAGACGGCGTTTGCATCGGGGATGATGTGATCCTTTATCCGAATGTCACGGTGCTGGAAAGGTGCAGGATCGGAGACCGAGTCATCATTGGTTCGGGATCGGTCATCGGAAGCGACGGGTACGGGTTTACCCCCGACGGGGAGAAACATTACAAGATCCCCCAGACCGGCTATGTGCAGATCGATGATGATGTCGAGATCGGGGCCTGCAATACCATTGACCGGGCCACCTTCGGGAAAACATGGATCAAGAGCGGGGTGAAGACGGACAATCTGGTTCATATCGCCCATAACGTGGTTATCGGCGAACATACCCTGATCGTCGCCCAGGTGGGGATCGCCGGAAGCGCGACCATCGGCAGCAACGTCATTCTGGCCGGGCAGGCGGGCGTGGTGGGGCATATTTCGGTGGGGGACCGCGCCATGGTCGGACCCCAGGCCGGGGTGAGCCGGTCTGTCCCCCCAGGCGCCCTGGTCTCCGGCTCCCCTGAGATGCCGCACCGGTTATGGCTGAGGGTTCAACAGGTGGTGCCCCGCCTGCCGGAGCTGAAAAAGCGGATCGCCGAGATGGAAAAACGGATCAGCGCCCTCGAACAGGAGAACAAACCGTGATCCGTCTGTTTAGAAAAGGGTGACCCTATGGAAACCGGCTGGGATATCAAGAGGATTCTTACCCTGTTGCCGCACCGCTATCCCTTTCTGCTGGTCGACCGGGTGGTATCCCTCGTGGCGGGGGTCCAGATCACGGCGTTTAAAAACGTCACCATCAACGAGCCGTTTTTCTCCGGGCATTTTCCGGAAAAACCGATCATGCCCGGTGTGCTGATTATTGAAGGCATGGTCCAGGCCGGCGGATTGCTGCTGGTCCAGAGCCTGCCTGCTGAAACCCATGATCGCATATCTTTTGTCGGCATCGATAAGGCAAGGTTCCGGGCGCCGGTGGTTCCGGGGGACCGGCTTGTTTTTGATGTGAAGATCGTAAAACAGCGGTTTCCGATAATAAAAATGCACGCAACCGCCCGTGTGGATGAAAAACGGGTGGCGGAAGCCGAGCTTCTGTCTTTAATCGGAGGGAAGAAATGATCCATTCAACCGCCATTGTCGATCCCAAGGCCGAAATCGACAAGGATGTGGAGATCGGCCCGTATTCTATTGTTCAGGGGAACGTCGCCATCGGATCGGGGACCGTTATCGGGCCGCATGTGACCATCGACCCCTATGTGGAGATCGGGCCGAATTGCAGGATATTCCAGTATGCCTCCATCGGCGCCATGCCCCAGGCGGTCAAATTCAAAGGGGAGGTCACCTACCTGAAGATCGGCCGAAACACCATTGTCCGTGAGTTCGTCACACTAAACCGGGGGACCGGTTTCGGGGGAGGGGTCACGGATATCGGAGAGGACAACTTTCTAATGGCCTACTGCCATGTCGCCCATGACTGCAAAACCGGCAAGGGGGTGATCATGGCCAACAACGCCACCCTTGCCGGCCACATCACCATCGGGGATTACGCCACCATCGGCGGTCTGGTGGGGATTCACCAGTTTGTCCGCATCGGGGATTACGCCTATATCGGCGCCAAATCCGCGGTGGCCAAGGATGTTCCCCCTTACGTGCTCGCGGCCGGGGATCGCGCGGTGCTTCACGGCTTGAACAAGATCGGGCTGCAGCGCCGCGGATTTTCCCCCAACACGCTGGCCGCGTTGAAAAAGGCCTACCGCATCATTTTCAGGATCGGTCTGACGGTCAATGAGGCGGTGGAGCGGGCGCTGGCCGAGGTGGACAACATTCCCGAGGTGCTTCATCTGGTTGATTTCATCAAGTCCACCCAAAGGGGCATCACGCGGTAATTCTTTGCTTAAAACAGCTGCATGGATCAATGAATAAGCGCATCGGTTTGATCGCAGGGAGCGGACGGTTCCCGATCATTTTTTCAGAAAAGGCCGGGCAAAAAGGGTTTTCGGTTTTTGCCGTGGGTTACCATCATGAAACCGACCCGGAGCTGGCCGGGCAAGTGGAGGTCATGGAGATCCTTCACATCGGCCAGATCAAGCGGCTGCTGAAGTTTTTCAAAAAACATCAGATCACCGAAGCGGTGATGATCGGAGCGATTCGAAAACCGGCCGCCGTCTCAGAGATTCGGCCGGATTTAAAGGCCATCTCCCTGCTTGTGGGGACCCGGCACAACACCCATGACGACCGAATATTGAGGGCGTTTGCCGGTGTGCTGGAGGAAGAAGGGATTCGAATCCGTCCCTCCACCTTTTTAATCCCCGAGTTTCTGGCCGGCGAGGGCTGCTGGACCCAACGCAAGCCCACCCAGACGGAGCAGTATGATATCGATTTGGGCTGGAGAATGGCCAAGGGGATCGGCCGGTTGGACATCGGCCAGTGTGTGGTGGTGGCCAACGGCATGGTGCTTGCGGTGGAGGCGGTGGACGGCACCGACAGCACGATCAAAAGGGGCGGGTCTCTGGCCAAGGGGCACGCGGTGGTGGTCAAGGTCTGCAAGCCGATTCAGGATTTTCGCTTTGACGTGCCCGCGGTCGGCGCCCAGACCCTGCACACGATGCGCGATGCCGGGGCTTCGGTGCTTGTCATCGAGGCGGGCCGGTCCCTGGTGTTTGACCGGGAGGAGATGATATCCTTTGCGAATCAATGGGGGATCAGCATCCTTGCCCTTTCCCGGGGGGATTGACCGGCTGTGATGATGAGAGGAGGCGCTTTATGAAAAAAATCCGGGCCGGTGTGGTGGGGGTCGGGTACCTAGGAAGGTTCCATGCGGAAAAGTATGCCGCCATGGAGACTGCGGAACTGGTCGGCGTGGCGGATGTGAATAGGCAGCGGGCCGACGAGGTGGCCGGGAAACTGGGCGTTGAGGCCTTCTATGATCCGGCGGATTTTTTCGGAAGGGTGGATGCCGTGAGCATCGCGGTGCCCACCCCGTTTCATTATGAAACCGGAAAGGCGTTTCTGGAACAAGGGATCGACGTGCTGGTGGAAAAGCCTTTTACCGCCACCGTTGAGGAGGCCGATGATCTGATTGTCATCGCCGACGCAAAAAAGCTGGTCCTGCAGGTCGGACACCTGGAGCGGTTCAATCCAGCGGTGACGGCCATTCAAAAGCTTGTGGACCATCCCATATTTATTGAATCAAACCGGTTAAGTATTTACCAGAAACGCGGTACGGATGTCAGCGTCGTGCTGGATTTGATGATTCATGATATTGATATTATATCCTATTTTGTAAAATCCGGTATTCATTATTCCCATGCCATGGGCGCCCGGGTGGTTTCCGATGACATCGACATCGCAAACGTTCACCTCGAGTTTGACAACGGCGCGGTGGCCCATGTAAGCGCAAGCCGCATCTCAAGCAAGAACGAGCGCAAAATCCGTTTGTTTCAAAGGGACGGCTATTTTTCCGTGGATTTTGCCAACCGTTCCATCATTCATATCTGGCCCAGCGATGAAGAAAGCAACTGCCCCATTCCGGGCATGCGCATGGAGGAGCATCGGTTCACCCACGGGGACGCCCTCGCGGATGAAATCCGGTCATTTATTCAAGCGGTCGAAACCCGGGGAACCCCCGAGGTGTCCGGGCGCATGGGGCGGGAGGCCTTGAAAATCGCCCTGAGCATTACGCATCAGATTCGGGAATCAAGCCTTCGAATTGAATAGGCAGCGGATCCTCGATCATGAACAAGCCCTTCAATCAGAAATGCGTGGTCATCATTGCCGGGGAAACCTCCGGGGATGTCCATGGCGTCAACCTGGTCCGGGCCATGAAGAAAAGGGACGGGTCCATTTTTTTCTGCGGCATCGGCGGGGAAGCCCTGAGAAATGAGGGGGTCAAGCTGCTGGCCGACGCCGCGGAGCTGTCGGTGGTCGGTATCACCGAGGTGTTTTCGAAGATACCGAAGGTGATTCAAGGGATGTCCTCGGTCAAAAGCCTGCTGCGCGGGCTGCGGCCGGATTTGATCATCCTGATCGATTTTCCGGATTTCAACCTGCATGTCGCCGGGTTTGCAAAGAAGCTGGGCATTCCCGTCCTTTACTACATCAGCCCGCAGGTCTGGGCCTGGCGCTCCGGGCGGATTCGAAAAATCAAAAAAAACGTGGACCAAATGGCGGTCATCCTTCCCTTTGAAAAGGACTACTACACCGCCCACGATATTCCGGTCACCTTTGTGGGGCATCCCCTGCTGGATGATTATGTCTCCCTGACGGAAAACAAGGAGACCGGCAAGGATCGAGGGTCGCCGGTGGTGGGGCTGCTGCCGGGTTCGCGGTATTCCGAAATCGAAAGGAACCTGCCGGTGATGATGGCCGCGGCCAGCGTTTTGCAGGCGCGGTTTTCAAATATTCGGTTTATCGTCTCCCTGGCCCCGTCCATCGATCGGGAGTGGATGGAAATATTTATCGCCCCCTATCGGACATCCTGTCGGGTTGAGCTGATGCCCGGGGGGGTTGTCGGGGTGTATGAAAAAAGTTTGATGGTGGTGGCAGCATCCGGCACGGTGACCCTGCAAACCGCGATATACGGGGTTCCCATGGTGATCGTCTACAGGATTTCCCCAGTCAGTTATCTTTTGGGCAGGATTCTGGTGCGGGTGGATCACATCGGGCTGGTGAACCTGATCGCCGGAGAGCGGATTGTCCCGGAGCTGATTCAAAAGGATGCGACCCCGGCAAGGATCGCTCAAACCGTGGCTGGCCTGATCAACGACCCGGAGAAGTTGAAGGAAATGAAAAGCAGGCTGCTGGCGGTCCGAAAGAAATTGGGGGATGCGGGCGCGGCGGAGAGAACCGCTGAGATCGCACTGTCCATGCTGCGGCAGGGGCCGGCGGGATAGGCCCGCCGGGATTTGTGCGACAGGAAGAAACAATGCCTCTAAAGTTTAAAACAAGTAAGCGGCAGCAACGATTTCTGGGGTATTTCAAGGGAATCTGGTCCCTGCTGGCGCTTTCCATCCTGTGCATGATCGCGATTGCGGCCACGACATCCGCCATCGCTTTTATCGTGAAGCCGGTTCTGGACGATGTCTTCCTCAACAAAAATGTCACGATGCTGAAGTTTCTGCCGATTCTGGTGATATTTATTTTTCTGCTTCGCGGCGTCGCCATGTACGGCCAGGAGTTTCTGATGCATTATATCGGGGAGAGCATCATCAAGAAGATGCGGGATGATCTCTATAACAAGATCTCCGACCTTCCGCTGTCGTTTTTTCATAAGGAGAAGACCGGCGGGCTGATGTCCCGGATCACCTATGACGTCACGGTCCTTCGGCATATGATGTCCCGGGCGATAACGGGTTCGCTCAAGGACACCTTTACGATTCTCGGCCTGACAGGGGTTATTTTTTACAGGGACTGGAAGCTGGCGATTCTTGCGATTCTTGTATTTCCGGTGGCGGTGTTTCCGATGGTGGAGTTTGGAAGGCGGGTGAGACGGTTTTCCCGGCGCGGCCAGGAAAGCATGGGGGAGATGAATGCGTTTCTGCACGAGACCTTTTCCGGAAACAAGATCGTCAAGGCCTTTTGCCGGGAGGATTACGAGAAGCAGCGGTTTTTTAAAAAAAACCTCAAGGTCTTTCGGTATGAGATCAAATCCGTGCGGGCAAAGGCGCTCACCTCTCCGGTCATGGAGGTGCTGGGCGGCCTGGGGATCGGTCTGGTGATCTGGTACGGCGGTTACGGGGTGGTCAACGGTATCTCCACGCCGGGGACCTTTTTTTCGTTTATGACGGCTGCGATGATGCTGTATCCGCCGGCAAAGAACCTGAGCAAACTCAACGCCACGATTCAGCAAGGGCTAGCTGCGGCCGACCGGATTTTCAACATTTTAGATACCCAAACCGATATCCGCGATCCGCGCCGTCCGGTCAAACTTCGGCCGGGAGCGCACCGGCTGAGCTTTGAGGACGTCTCTTTCTCGTATGACGGGCATCAACGGGTGTTAAAACACATCAACCTCAAGGTCGAGCCCGGAGAGGTGCTGGCCATCGTGGGCATGAGCGGCGGAGGAAAGACCTCCCTGGTCAATCTCATTCCGCGATTTTACGATGTGACGGAAGGGGCGGTCAAAATCGACGGCATCGATGTTCGGGAGGTGTCGATTTTCGATTTAAGGCGGGAGATCGCGGTGGTGACCCAGGAGCCGATCCTGTTTAACGATACCATTCGCAGCAACATCGCCTACGGTCGGCCCGAGGCCGTGGACCTCCAGATCGAGGAGGCGGCAAAGGCGGCCTATATTTATGATTTTGTATGCGGCCTGCCCAAGGGGTTTGATACGATCATCGGTGAGCTGGGAAGCCGGCTCTCCGGTGGAGAAAAACAGCGGATGTGCATTGCCCGGGCGCTGCTCAAGGACGCGCCGGTTCTTATTCTGGACGAGGCGACCGCTTCTCTGGACACCGAGGCGGAGCGCCTAGTGCAAAAGGCGCTTGAAAACCTGATGAAGGGCCGCACCTCGTTTGTGATCGCCCACCGGCTGTCCACGATCGCCTATGCCCACCGGATTATCGTCATTGTGGACGGCCGGATTGTTGAAGAGGGCACTCACGAAGCCCTGCTTGCCCGCAAAGGGGAGTATTATAAACTGTACCGGATGCAGTATACGGACAACAGGTCCGGGCAAGACATTGCATCACCGGCATAGAAGGGCGATATGGCGAATTGTTTGATTTTTCATCGATACCTCCTCAGGGAGATGGTCCCGCCGTTTCTTTTGAACATGGGATTTTTCATGTTCGTGTTTCTGATGCACCAGATTCTTGAGATCACCAACATGATCGTCAATTACCAGGTGGGCCTTCTGGTTTTCTTTTTCATGCTGGCATACGCCATGCCCTATTTTTTGACTTATATCATTCCCATGTCCGTCATGATGGGGGTGCTGCTTGCCTTCCTTCGGCTTTCCAGCGATAACGAGATTGTCGCTCTAAAGGCCGGGGGGGTCAGCTTGTACCGCATGGTCCCGCCGGTGCTCCTGTTCGGTACGGCGGGCGCCCTGCTTACCGGTTTCATGGCCGTATACGGCACACCTTGGGGAAACATCGCCTACAAGCAACTGGCGCTTGGCGTGGCCCGGACCAACCTGAATATCGGGATCAAAGCGGGACAGTTCAACGACAGCTTTGATCATATCCTGTTTTATGTGAAAACGATTGACCCCTCGGACAACACCCTGAAAGACGTCTATATCGAGGATCAGCGAAAGGAAGGGATCAGCAGCGTGATGCTCGCACCGAAAGGATACCTGTTTCAGGGGGCGGATAAAGACAGTTTTATGTTAAGGCTTTTTAACGGCACCGTGAATCAGGTGGATCTTGAAGAACGCTCCGCCCATACCATCCGATTCGACACCTATGATCTGCAGATGGATTTAAAGGATGCCATCGAGGGGGTTGCAAAACGGAAGAAAAAAAGAGACGAGATGCGCCTGTCGGAGCTGAAGGCGGCCATGTCTCAACCCGGGCCTAAATCCCGCGCCTACGCCATTACCTATCATCAGAAGTTTTCCATCCCGTTTGCCTGCATCGCCCTGGCGGTCCTGGCGGTCCCCCTGGGTATTCAATCCTTTTCCGCCAGGCGTTCAGCGGGGTTGGGGATCGGGTTGTTCTTTTTTCTGATATACTACTTGTTGTTATCGGCGGGAATGATCCTTTCCGAATTCGGTGTGGTCTCCCCGGTGATCGGCCTGTGGATGCCCAACCTCATCATGGGCGGAATCGGTCTGCGCCTGCTGGTCAAAACCGCAAAGGAGCAGCCCATGGTCCTGTTTGCCTTTGTTCATCGGTGTGTTCAGCGCGTCAGCCGGTGTATCGGGGAGCACATGCGGCGGTCGGCGTGATCCAAGTCCGGGTGTGCATGGCGGTCGGCTTTTTAACGCTTCGGGGATTCAAATGACGGTTATTCACCGGTATATCAGTCGAATGTTTTTCAAGTATTTTTCGATGATCCTGGCAGTGGTGATCGCCATCTACCTGTCCATCGATTTTTTTCGACGGATCGATAATTTCATTTCAGACCAGGCCGCTGCGGCCGATATTTTTGCCTATTTTTTTTATAAAAGCCCTCTGATCATCTCCCAGATCACCCCGGTGGCGGTGCTTTTGAGTGTTCTGATCGTCCTCGGATTGATGTCGAAAAACAATGAGATCGTTGCCTTAAAAAGCGGCGGGGTCAGCGCGTATTATCTTTTAAAGCCGTTGATCATCATCGGGCTTGGTTTAAGTCTGGTTCTGTTTGTCTTTTCCGAGACTCTGGTTCCGATCAGCGTGGCCGGATCCAACCGGATTGTTGATAAAAAGGTGGAACATCGTAAAAAGCTTCTGACCTCAAGGGAAAAGAATATATGGATTCGCGGAGAAGGCTCGTTTGCGCATATATCCTATTACAACCCCTCGAACCAGACGATTTTCGGGGTCAGCATCGTTTATTTTGACAAGGGGTTTGACCTCACCAAAAGAATCAATGCGCAAATGGGAGCCTATACGGACGGCCGATGGGTGCTGTATGACTGCATGATCCAGCAGATAGGGGATGCCTCTGATGCAAAGCAGGTTTTGTTTTATGACAAAAAAGCGGTCTACCTCGAACTCTCGCCGTCTGACCTGAAGCAGGTGGAGAAGGAATCCGAGGAAATGAGTTTTGCCGGCATGCTGGAATACATTCAAAAGGTGGAAAGCCAGGGGTATGATGCGACAAAGTACCGGGTTAACCTTTACGCCAAAACCGCCTTTCCCATGGTCTGTTTTATTATGGTGCTGGTGGGATCGGGCATCGCCCTGGCCGGCAGGACCCGCGAAGGGATGGCGGCCAGTTTCGCCTACGGTATCGTAACGGCGCTGGTTTACTGGTCGGTTTATAGCTTCTGCCTGTCGCTGGGGTATGGCGATATCCTGCCGCCGCTTGCGGCCGCATGGATGACCAACCTGATTTTTTTGTGTGTAGCCGGAGTGGCCTTGCTCAACCTGGAGTGATCATTATGGAAATAAAGGGGATCAGGCGCAAAATTTATGCGGTGGCCGCAGGCGATGAAAGGGCGGCCGGAACCCTTGGGTTATTTTTTTTATCCTTCATTTCAAAAATTTATGGTTTGATTATTAAGTTAAGGTCGGCCCTGTATGACCGCCATCTGTTTAGGGTTAAAAAACTCCCCTGCGCCGTGATCTCCATCGGGAACCTGAGCGTGGGGGGAACCGGCAAGACGCCCATGGCGATTCATGTGGCGGAACTGATTAGCAGGCTTGGGTACAGGGTATGCGTTATCAGCCGAGGGTATAAAGGAAGCGCGGAACAAAAAGGCGGTATCGTGAGCGACGGCCGGCATCTGCTGATGGATGCCTGGGCCGCCGGGGATGAACCGTTTATGATGGCACAAAGATTAAACGGCATTCCGGTGCTGGTGGGAGCCGACCGGTTCCGGGCGGGATTGAGAGCGGTTTGCGCGTTTTCTTCAAATGTGGTTGTGTTAGACGACGGGTTCCAGCACCGGCGGCTTGGCCGGGATATCGAGCTTGTGATGATCGACGACCGGTTTTTTCTGGGGGATCAGCACCTGTTGCCCCGGGGCATGCTTAGGGAACCGGTTTCAGCGCTGAAGCGGGGAGACGCCTTTGTTTTAACCCGGTCTGTTTACGAACCCTCAAGAAACCTTGAATTGCTGCAAAGCCTGTTTCCTGAAAAACCCGTATTTAAGGCCTGCCATGTGCCGTACCTGCAGGGGGTGTTTAGGGCCGGTAAGGCGATCGACCAAGAAGCGGAGGGACGCGCGCCGGATGAAAGAATGGGGTTTTTAAAAGATGCCCGCGTCTTCGTCTTCTCGGGGATCGCCGGAAACCAGGGGTTTGTTCAAATGGTGGAAAAAATGGTGAAAGGGGTGGCCGGGATCGCGGCCTTTCCCGATCACCATCGTTACTCGGAAAAGGACCTTGCGGAAATTCTGGACAGGGCCGAAAAATCCGAAGCGGATTTCATG
>CAZFWD010000333.1:0-23524 GCA_964522535.1 uncultured Desulfonema sp. | reverse complement strand
GACAATGGCCATTAGTGAATTTAAGACACATGCGTTAAAGATACTAAACGAGGTTGCAAAATCCCAAGAAACCATCGTCATAACGAAAAGAGGCAAGCCCGTTGCTCAAGTCGTTCCTCACCGCGAACTTGAAATGAAGCCGGCATCAGGCAAACTCGCAGATGCTTTTGTATTCGAAAAAGACATCATCACTCCGCTGGATAAAGGATTGTGGGAAGCCTGCCGATAAAATTCCTGCTGGATACGCATACCTGGGTGTGGTGGAATATGCGCCCCCAGAATCTGTCGCGGAAAGTCACAAAGCTGATTGAAAATAAAGACAGGTATGATGAGCTGCTTTTATCTGCGATTTCCATATGGGAATTCAGCAAGCTTTTGGAAAAAGGGCGGCTGGGTATTTCCTGCAATCCGGAGGAGTGGATTCACACTGCTCTGGAAATGCCTAAACTCAGATTTGTCCAGCTTACCCCCATGATCGCCTACCGTTCAACCGCGCTTCCAAAGCCTTTCCATCACGATCCGGCAGATCAGATAATTGTCGCAACAGCGCGGGAAGAAAAAGCCACGATTCTTACAAAGGATAAAAGAATATTAAACTGTCAATATGTTCAAAGCCTTTGGTAAACTCAAATAGGACAAAGGGAGGGCGGTCATGAATAAATGCATAACCGCATGAACCTGAACCCTGGCGGCAGAACTTAAATATAAAAATGTAAAGGATGTCCCTGTTGCCGACGCTTTGGCTACCGTAAAACTTCAACACGTCATGTGTAGATGTAGATATACACTTGACACTTGTATGTTGTAGAGTGTAAGAAAAGACCGTGTCACACAACCGGTTTAAGGAGGTTTGCCATGAAAACAGTGAATGCCCTCACCATGAGAAACAAGCTGGGAGAAGTGCTGGACGAGCTTTCCAGTACACAGGAGCCGATTTTTGTCAGCAAAGGGAGAAAGATTCAAGCGGTGCTCGTTACTCCAGAGCAATTCCGGCGAAGGTTTCTCGATTTTCAGGCCGAAGAAAAGAGGAGCCAGCTCTTGCAGGCGATTAAGGACTTGAGGGCTAACAGGGTGGGTGCCAAAAAAAGCACCAAAGTCCTTCGCGACTTACGGGGATACGGATCATGATCTGGGTGGTTGATGCCTCAGTGGCGGTCCGCTGGTTCCTGAAGAACGAATCCCATCCCCATGCTGATGCGATCCTGCAGCGTTTGGTTTCCAGCCCTGAACATTTTGCAGTCCCGGAGCTTTTTTGTTTTGAAGTTTATGCGGTTTTGTGCCGTATCCATCCCCACGGTGTTGAGGCCTTTATCCAGGGAATGATCCCGATTTTAAACAGCGGGATTTTACGATATCCGATGACCGAAGGCCTCGCCGCCGGTGCTTCGTTCTATGTGAAAAAAGGCCTTACCGGCTATGATGCCTGCTATGCGGCATTGGCAAAGGAAGTTCGGGGAATATGGCTGACCTTTGATGAAAAAGCTCATCAACTCATCGTTAAAGAGCGTCTTTCCCATTGTTTGATGGAGGCAATGCCCAAGCACTGGACAAAGGGAGGGCGGTCATGAATAGATACATAACCGGATGAACCTGACCCCGGGCGGCAAAAGTTAAATGTAAAAATGTAAAGGACGTCCCTGTGCCCCTTTGACTGGTAACAAATGGACGCGAAACATCAATTGGTATAGTAACAGTTTTGATAATCATATAAAAGAAAATGCACCTCCCTACCAGATACGATCTGGTATAATAAGGTTATTACCACCTAATAATAACCCATGCAAGAGGAGGTGCACGATGGCATTGTACACAGGTTTTGATCTTCATTCAAACAACAATTATCTGGGAATCATCGACCATGAGGGAAAACGCATTTACCGGCGAAAGCTCCACAATCAGCCGGAACAGATTCTCGAGGCCCTTCATCCTTTTCAGAATGACGTTGCCGGCATTGTCGTTGAATCAACCTATAACTGGTATTGGCTGGTGGATTTACTGATGGATAATGGGTACCGGGTTCATCTGGCGAACCCGTCCGCGATCGGTCAATACAAGGGCTTAAAGCATTTGGATGACCAGGATGATGCATTCTGGCTGGCTGAAATGCTGAGGCTGAAAATTCTTCCGGAGGGCTATATTTATCCAAAAGAGGAACGGCCTGTACGGGATTTGCTTCGGAAAAGAGGGCATCTGGTTCACATACGGACCGCGCTTATTTTGAGTGTTCAAAACATCATTGCGCGAAGTTGCGGCTGCCGCATCAATGTCAATGATGTTAAACGGATCAAAGAAGACAGGATTTTTCCGCTTCTTTCAGGCAATGAGGACCTGGCGCTGAACGGAAAAGTCAGCAAAGAGACGATCGATTTTTTGACACACAAGATCAAAGCGATCGAATCGGCTGTGGAGAAGAAAGTTGCTCTGAAAGACAATTATAAATACCTTCTCACGCTCCCGGGGGTTGGCAGGGTCCTTGGTTTGACCATACAGTTGGAGAGCGGGCCCATCAGCCGTTTTCCGAATGCGGGGAACTATTCTTCCTATTGTCGTAAAGTGAAAAGCGCATGGTTCAGCAATGGAAAACAGAAGGGCAAGGGCAATAAGAAGAACGGGAACAAGTATCTTTGCTGGGCCTTTTCCGAGGCGGCGGAACTGGGCAGACGCTATGATGAATCCATGCGGCGCTACTTCAACCGGAAAGCTCAGAAAACAAACCGAATGGTGGCGCACGGCGCTCTTTCTCATAAGCTCTCAAAAGCGGCGTATTACATCATGAGAGACGGCGTGCCGTTCGATTCCGCCAGACTGTTTTCATAGGATCTGACCGGGACGGTGAACCAGAATTGGGGTTGGTGAAAATCCACAAGATTTGATTGGCAGGCCGTCCCGCTCAGAATATATATCAGCTGTTGGTTTCTTTGCTGCCTATGCCGTGAGTCATGAGGGTTTGGTTTAAAACCATAGCTTTTGCAACTGAACACGGCATGGAACCGAAGATTTTCTGGTCCGCGATAGGCGGAACGGGCCGGCCGGGATGCGGTTAAAAAAAAATACCTGGAGCGGCCTATATCCTGATGGGTGACTGGTGCAGCATAGCTGACACGAAAAACCTGAGAAATAACGGGCGTGGCGAGGAAGCGAGTGGATGCCTCCATTAACAAATCATTAGGTTAAGTTCGTTTATAAACTTCACGGCAATGCCCGATAGCGAGAAAAAGGACAATAATAGTTTCGTCCTGGATTAACACCGCGCATGTTTTCTTGACATTTTTTCAATCATGCCTTACATATAAGTAAGATTTATTTAAAAAGTAAGGAGGACATGATGGCGTTAGCGACACTCACCACAAAAGGGCAGTTGACCATTCCAAAGGTCATCAGGGATTCCTTGAAGTTAAACACCGGCGATAAAGTTGAGATTTTTATAACGGATAAAAGAGAAGCCATCATCCGGCCGGTTTCCAAAAAAGTGGATGAAATTTTCCGCAAATTACACAAGCCTGGCAGAAAAGCAGTGTCTCTGGAAGCCATGGATGCTGCCATCAGAAACCGGATGAAAGACAAATTCAAATGAAAGCGCTGGATACAAATATTCTGATCCGTTTTTTAACCGGTGATGATTTGCCCCAGGCGGAAAAGGTCTACGCACTTTTTAAGGATGCGGAATCCCGAAAAACAGAATTATTTGTGCCGTTGCTTGTGGTTTTGGAAATGATTTGGGTGTTGGAGTCTGTTTATGAGGTTTCACGCACGGAATTTCTGGACGCGATCAGTGATCTTCTCTTGATGCCGGTTTTAAAATTCGAGCAGCAGACAATGCTGCGGCAATGGGTCCTTTCCGCACAGGGAAATAATTTTGATCTTGCGGATTTGTTAATCGCGCATTCCGCCCAAAAAAACGGCTGTGAGGCGGTTATTACCCTTGATAAGAAAGCCACGAAATTCAGCCTGTTCGAATTCCTGGAATAGCTATGATAAATTTTTCAATCGGGTTCAGGCATCGGGTGGACATCTGCCCATAGAAAATGGTCTTGACACGAGGACGCATTCCATATAATAAATTTTACTATGAAAACCGGAAGCTTATCATTAATTTTTCCAGCGAAAAGCAAAGGATGGGAATTTGCCCTTAACCCCGCAATCAAGGTATGTTTTCGGCTGTGAAACTGATTGTTCAGATCCCTTGTTTTAATGAGGAAAAGACCCTTCCTCAAACCGTGGCGGATATCCCGCGCAAAATCGAGGGCATCGATGCCGTGGAAATCCTGGTGATCGACGACGGCAGCACCGACCGGACAGTCGAGGCGGCAAAGCGACTGGGCGTGGATCATATCGTTGTGAACAAGGGAAACAAGGGCCTGGCGTTTTCCTTTATCAGCGGCCTGGACGCCTGTCTTCGGCTCGGGGCGGACATCATCGTGAACACCGACGGGGACAACCAGTACCAGGGCGGCTTTATTCCGAAGCTGATCGCCCCGATCCTTTCCGGGGACGCGGACATTGTGGTGGGGGACCGAAAAACAGACGATATCGCGCATTTTAGTTTCATGAAAAAGCGGCTGCAGAAATGGGGCAGCCTGGTGGTCCGCCTGCTTTCAAACACCGAGGTGCCCGACGCGGTCAGCGGTTTTCGGGCGTTTTCCCGGGACGCGGCCATGCGGATCAACATCGTTTCCAATTACTCCTACACGGTGGAAACGATCATTCAGGCCGGAAACAGAAAGCTGACCGTCGCCAGCGTGCCCGTGGGGACAAACCCCAAGACCCGTGAATCCCGGCTGATCAAAAGCCTGCCGGGTTTTCTCTCCAGCCAGTTGAGCACCATGGTGCGGATGTACACCATGTTCAAACCGTTGCGGGTTTTTTTTGCGATCGGCGCGATCTGCGTTCTTTTGGCGATGATCCCCCTTACGCGGTTTGTGATCTATTATCTGATGGGGGAAGGGGGAGGGCATATCCAGTCCCTGATTTACGGCGCCGTGCTGTTTATGATCGGTTTTCAGGTGCTGGTCATCGCCCTTATCGGGGATGTGATTTCCTTTAACCGCAAGCTGATCGAGGAGACCCTCTACCGGGTTAAGCGGATCGAGCTCGGCGACTTAAACGACAAGCCTCCGGGGCCAAACCTCGGGCAATAGGGGCAGGGCATGAAAAATAGTCTTGAAGGCAAACATCTTGTTCTGGGGGTTACCGGCGGGATCGCCGCGTATAAAAGCGTGGAGCTTCTTCGCCTTTTTCAGAAGGCGGGCGCTTCCGTCAAGGTGGTGATGACCAAAAACGCGACCTGGTTTGTCGCGCCCCTGACCTTTGAGGCCATCTCCGGGGAGGGTGTTTTTTCAGACATGTTCGCCGGCGGTTCCGAGACAAAGATGCGGCACATCTCATGGGCGGATGAGGCCGACGCGGTAGTGGTAGCGCCGGCCACCGCCAACATCCTCGGCAAGCTGGCCTGCGGCATCGCCGATGATGCCTTGACCACCCTTATGCTGGCCGCCACCTGCCGGAAAATAGTCTGCCCGTCCATGAACACCCACATGTATGAAAGCCGGCCGGTTCAGCGGAACCTCGACGTTTTAAAAGCCGACGGTTATGTCATTGTCGAGCCGGATGAAGGGGAACTGGCCTGCGGCGCTCACGGCCCCGGCCGAATGGCGGAACCCGAGGCCATTCTGGAGCGGGTCGCCCTGTGTTTTTACGCGAAGGATTTTGCGGGCAGAAAGGTTCTGGTGACCGCGGGCCCGACCCGCGAGCCCATGGACCCGGTGCGGTTTATCAGCAACCCCTCGTCCGGGAAGATGGGGTACGCTGTGGCCCGGGCCGCAGCGGCCAGGGGCGCGGCGGTGGTGCTGGTTTCAGGGCCGACGTTGCTTTCCGACCCCCGTGGGGTGAGAGTGATTCGGGTTCAGACCGCCGCGGAGATGGCGGATGCGGTGTTCAAAGAGGCGAAGGCTTCGGATCTGATCATAAAGGTCGCCGCGGTCTCGGATTACCGGCCCAGAACAGCGGCCTCTCAAAAGATCAAAAAGCAGGCCGACGAGCTTGTGGTGCCCATGGAAAAGACCGAAGATATTCTGGCCGAGCTGGGACGGCGCAAAAGGCCGGGGCAGGTTCTGGTGGGGTTTGCGGCTGAGACTGAAGCCCTTAAGAAGAATGCGGTAAAAAAGCTCAAAGAAAAAAACCTGGACCTGATCGCCGCGAACCTGGTCAATGATCCGTCTTCCGGTTTCGGTACGGACACCAGCCGGATCAGCCTGTTTTATTCAAACGGCAAGGCCGAGGAGCTGGCGATGATGGATAAGGACGCCGCGGCCCATGCGCTTTTGGACAGGGTTTTGAATCTGCCCGCCGGGCGGCATTAAAAGGCTTGTTCAATCCGTCATTTTTGAAAAGCCGGTATCAGACAAATGGATCATAGCGCCAGTCTGAAAACATTTTTGTCCCTCACCGAGGGGGTTAAAAACCACCTGCGGTATCTTGCTGCAATCGGCTGCGCGGGGGCGGACTGCTCGGAGAAAAGCTTTGGGATCATTGCATCCTGGGAGATTTGTGGGATCAATGCGGATATTCGGCAATGCCGCCGGTGTTCTCTGGCCGGGTATGGGAACAGGCCGGTCTGCGGCTCGGGAAACCCGGGGGCGCGGCTGATGCTGATCGGCGGGGTTCCGGAGCCCGAGGACGCTTTCACCGGCAGGCCTTACAGCGGGCCAGCCGGCGCGCTTCTGACCCGAATGATTTCCGCCATGAAGCTTTCCCGGGAGTCGGTGTATATCACGCATGCGGTGAAGTGCCGCCCGCCGGGCGGTCGTCCGCCATCCCGGGAGGCGGTCAATGCCTGCCGGGATTTTCTTCACCGTGAGATCGCGGCGGTAAACCCGAAGATGATTCTTACCCTCGGGGAAACGGCCGCATTGGGGTTTTTGAATGGTTCCGGCCCGTTTTCCCGGATTCGAGGGGGGTTTTACAAATTCAACGGGATTGATGTCATGCCCACCCACGGCCCGGAACACCTGCTTAAATCCCCTTCGGCCAAGCAGGAGGCCTGGGCGGATATTCAGCAGATGATGCGGGCCATTCTGAATTCTGGCTCCTGAATTCTGAATACCTGTGTAGTTTTTTATTGTTTAATTATTCATTGACTTTAACAGGGGATTCGGATTAAGAAATAAACCTTAACAGCTTGTGGGTAATCGAGGCAGGGCGGGGGTGTTTGAGACCTCCGCTTCGTATTTTATGGATTTTGAAGGGAGTTGATCAGACCGATGGGAAAGAAGGAAAAACAGATCAAGGAAAAGCCGCTGGATAAGATGACCGCCAAGGAGCTGCGGGAGTTTGCCCTGGGCATACCGGATATCTCCGGGGTCCACGGCATGAACAAGTTCGAATTGCTGGCGGCGATCAAGAAAGCAAAAGGGATCAAGGACGACGCTCCGAAGAAGGGGGCCGATACCTCGGTGCGCGAGATCAAGGTCAGGATCAGGGAGCTGAAACAGCGAAGATCGACAAGCCTTGAGGAAAAAGACAGGCGCATGACCAATATTTATCGCCGGCGCATCAGCCGCTTGAAGAAGAAAACGCGCAAGGTCGCCTAGCATGCGTCCGTAGCTGGCAGCATGCGTTTTGACAGGGAAAAGGGTTCATCGATGATTGATCCGGCAGGGCTGGCTTTTGATATCGACGGTGTCGTGGCGGACACCATGTCGGTGTTTCTTCACATCGCAAGAGAGGATTTCGGAATCCGCAACATCCGCTACGAGGATATCAGCGATTACGATATTGAGGCATTCGGCGGCTTGAACAAGATTCAGGCCATGGAGATCATCCTTCGGATTCTGTCGGGAAAATACAGCGTTCCCCTTCAGCCGTTTGAGGGCGCGGCCGAGGTGATTCGGCGCCTGAACCGGCTTCACCGGCCCACCCTTTTTGTGACGGCTCGGCCGGATGCCGACCAGATCCATGACTGGATGCTTTCGTTGCTTTCCCTTGCGCCGTCCGACATCGAGGTGATCGCCACCGGGGCCTTTGATGAAAAGGCGGAGGTGCTGCTGGACCGGGGGATCACCAGTTTTGTCGAGGATCGGCTGGAAACCTGTTATAGCCTCAGCGAAGCCGGGATCAACCCCATCCTGTTTAAACAGCCGTGGAACCGCAAGCCCCACCCCTTTATCGAGGTGGGGACCTGGCGGGAGCTGGAAGCGTTGATAGCCTTTGAATGAATTCCGAATCATTAAATAACCTGGTGGTCTCCTTTGTTGATTATTTGTCTGCGGAGCGGGGGTATTCGGAAAACACATGCAGGGCCTACGGACGCGATCTGGAGGAATTTATATCTTACTTTAAGGGCAACCGCGCTCTGGCGATCACCTGCGATGAAAGCGGCGAGGCGGCGGTGGACGCCGCGGACCTGGACGGGATCAGCGGCCTGATGATTCGCGGATACCTCGGCCTGCTGCACCGGAACAAGATCAAAAAAACATCCATCGCCCGAAAGCTGTCATCGATCCGTTCCTTTTTCAGGTTTCTGGTCAAGCACGGGGTTGCTTCCGAAAATCCGGCGGACGCGGTCCTGACCCCGAAACAGGAAAAACCGATTCCCCGCTATCTACCCGTGGATGATATGTTCCGGCTGCTGGATTCGATCAAAACGGACAGCCTGGCCGGAAAACGGGACCGGGCGATCTTGGAAACCCTGTATTCCACGGGCATACGGGTGTCGGAGCTGGCGGGACTGAACCTGCCGGACATCGATGTTTCAGGCCGGGTGATCCGCGTGACCGGCAAGGGGAACAAGGAGCGGATCGTTCCCATCGGGAAAACCGCCCTGGCCGCGATTGGTGATTACCGGGAGGCCTTGAAGAATTTGAAATGTATCGCGATCAACCCTAAAGGGCCGGTGTTTTTAAACAGGGACAAGGGGCGGCTGACCGTCAGATCGGTCGCCCGCATACTGGATAAGGCGGCAAGGGGGGCGGGTCTGGCCATGCCGGTGTCGCCGCATGATCTGAGGCATTCCTTCGCCACCCACATGCTGGACGCAGGGCTGGATCTGCGGGCGGTGCAGGAGCTGCTCGGCCATCGGCAGCTCTCCACCACCCAGAAGTACACCCATGTCAGCATGGACCGGCTGATGGCGGTTTATGACCAGGCGCATCCGAGAAGGTAGGCATAACCCATGAGGATTCGGGGAACAACCATTCTTGCGGTCCGGTATAACGGCAAGGTCGTTGTGGCCGGGGACGGCCAGGTAAGCTTGAATAATTCCGTCATCAAGCACCATGCGAAAAAGGTTCGGCGGATTTACAACGACCGAATCATCGTGGGGTTTGCCGGGGCTACGGCGGATGCGTTAAACCTTTCGGAGCGGCTTGAAGGCAAGCTCGAACGGTATAACGGCAACCTGACCCGGTCCGCCGTCGAACTGGCCAAGGACTGGCGGACCGACAAGTACTTACGAAGGCTGGAGGCGATGATGATCGCGGTGGACGCCTCCCAGATGCTTCTGATATCCGGAAACGGTGACGTGATCGAGCCGGATGAGGGGGTGATCGCCATCGGGTCGGGGGGTGTCGCCGCGCATTCGGCCGCCGCCGCCCTGCTTCGGTATGCGGATGGGATCGGGCTGGACGCCTTACAAATCGTGCAAGAGGCCATGCGGATCGCCGCGGCGGTCTGCATATACACCAATGACGCGGTAACCCTGGAAGAATTGGAATATTCCGTAAACGAATGAAGGATTTAAAGCCATTCGAGATTGTCCGGGAGCTTGACAAATACATCATCGGTCAGGCCGGGGCCAAGCGCGCCGTGGCCATCGCCCTGCGCAACCGGTGGCGCAGGCGCCAGGTCGATAAGTCGCTTCAGGATGAAATCGCGCCCAAGAACATTATTCTGATCGGCCCGACCGGGGTGGGCAAGACGGAAATCGCAAGAAGGCTGGCCCGGTTGACGGACTCCCCGTTCATCAAGGTGGAGGCCTCCAAGTTTACCGAGGTGGGCTACGTCGGGCGGGACGTGGAGTCCATGGTCCGGGACCTGGTTTCGCTTTCCATCAACATGGTCAAGGCCCGCGAGCAGGACGCGGTAAAGGGAAAGGCCGCAGAGGTCGCCGAGGAGCGGATGCTGGATATCCTGCTTCCCGAATCAAAGGACCGGCATGTCCAGAAAGCCGGCGAACCCCATATGGATCTCAAACCGGTGGGGGAAGAGGCGTCCAGCCCGTCCAGCCGGGATAAACTGCGCGCCATGCTGCGCAGCGGAAAGCTGGACAACCGGTATGTGGATCTGGAGGTGGCGGACCGATCCATTCCCATGGTGGAGATTTTTTCAAGCGCCGGCATGGAGGAAATGGGCATCAACTTCAAGGACATGCTGGGAAGCCTGATGCCCAGAGGATCCGCCAAGAAGCGGAAGGTGAAGGTGAGCGAGGCCATGGAGATACTGGCCCAGGAGGAGGCGCAGCACCTGGTGGATATGGATAAGGTGGTCCGGGAGGCCATCGAAAAGGTGGAACAGTCCGGGATTATTTTTTTAGACGAGATCGACAAGATCACCGGAAAGGAAGGCGGCCACGGGCCCGACGTGTCGCGTGAAGGGGTGCAGCGGGACCTGCTGCCGATTGTTGAAGGGAGCACAGTCACCACGAAATATGGGCCGGTCAAGTCCGATCATATTCTATTTATCGCATCCGGGGCTTTTCACACCAGCCGGCCGTCCGACCTGATTCCGGAGCTTCAGGGGCGGTTTCCGATCCGGGTGGAGCTGGATTCCCTGGGAAAAGCAGAGTTTGTTCGAATCCTCAAGGAACCGAAAAACGCCTTAACCATTCAATACATCGCCCTGCTGAAGACCGAGGGGGTCGATGTTCGCTTTGACGATGCGGCCGTTGAAGAGATCGCCGGGGCCGCCGAGGCGGTCAACAGCCATACCGAGAACATCGGGGCCCGAAGGCTGCATACCATCATGGAGCATCTGTTAAGCGATGTGCTGTTTGACGCGCCGGATATGGACGAGAAAAAGGTTTTGATCAACAGGGACTACGTGAACGAAAGGCTGAAGGATATTCGGGAAGATGAGGATTTAAGCCGGTATATTTTGTAGCTGTTTACATGCATGGGAAGAATTAGGGTTGCTTTAAAGGTTTTGTGTTTTGAAAGAAATTAAATTCTCCAGACATGCCATCAGACGGATCAGATTATACCAAATTGCTGAATCGGTTGTTATCGATATATTAAGGAAAGAGGATGCTTCCCCGGGGAGAAAAGAGATCATAGAACATGTCACAGGGTTCGATCTTCCGATAAAGGTTGTTTTTAACTGCCATGGCGATGTTGTTACGGTTATAACAGCCTATCCATTGAAAAGGGGGATGTTATGAAAATATTTTACGACAATGAAATAGATGCCTTATACCTTAAATTCGGGGATGAAACACCTGAGGGGGTTCATGAAATTTCGTCAGGGGTTAATCTGGATATAACGCCTGATGGGAAGCTGGTGGGAATAGAGATCCTTGATGCATCTAAAAAATTAAATGTTCAAACGATATTATCTTACAGCCTGGAACTGGATAAAAAAATTTTGACTCAGCATGTTGCATGATGACAAGTTCAGCGCATTCTGGATCGTAACAATAATTTTTTTTAGATCAGCGATCACATGGAAAGCGATATGACACCCAGTGTTGCCGACATACTGATTGAGGCGCTGCCCTACATCCGGTATTTTTCCGGCATGACCATTGTCGTGAAATACGGCGGTCACGCCATGGTGGACGAGCAGTTGAAGATGGATTTTGCAAGGGACATCACCCTGATGAAGTTTGTGGGGATCAACCCGGTGGTGGTGCACGGCGGCGGGCCCCAGATCAATTCGGTGCTGGAGCGGATGGGGATCAGCTCGAGGTTTGTCAACGGCATGCGGTTTACCGACGAGCAGACCATGGATGTCGTGGAGATGGTGCTCGGCGGAAAGGTCAACAAGGGAATCGTGGCGCAGATCAATCAGCAGGGCGGCCGGTCCGTGGGGCTCTGCGGCAAGGACGGCGGTTTGATTTCAGCGGAAAAGCTTCAGATCCGGTATCAGCCGGATGAATCCAAGCCGCCCGAAATCATTGATCCGGGGCATGTGGGCACGGTAACGGCCATCAACCCGCTGATTGTCAACACCCTGACCGGTCAAGGGTTTATTCCGGTGGTGGCGCCCGTGGGGGTCGGACCCGACGGGGAGACTTACAACATCAACGCGGATCTTGTGGCCGCCAAGGTGGCCGGCGCGCTTTCCGCGGGCCGGCTGATCTACCTGACGGATGTGGACGGCATTCTGGACGCCTCCGGGAAGCTGATTTCTTCTTTGAATACGGAAACCATACAAAAGATGATCCATGATAAAACCATATCCGGCGGAATGATTCCCAAAATCGAATACGCCCTGGATGCCTTAAAAAACGGGGTGAACAAGGTGCAGATTATCAACGGCACCCGGCGGCATGCCCTGCTGCTGGAGCTTTTTACGGACAAGGGGATTGGAACGGAAGTGACCCGATGAAGCGAGACGATATCATCAGCCAGGCGGAAAAGGTAATTGCGACCACATACAAACGATTCCCCCTGGTGTTTGAAAAAGGGCGCGGCTGCACGGTGTGGGATGTGGAAGGGCGGGCCTACACCGATTTTGTGGCGGGCATCGCGGTGTGCAGCCTCGGGCATGCCCGCCCGGAGGTGGCCCAAGCGCTTTGCGAACAGGCTCAGAAGCTGTTTCACGTGTCAAACCTGTATTACACCATTCCTCAGGTGGAGCTGGCGTCGTGGCTGGTGGCGCACAGCTTCGCCGACCGGGTGTTTTTTTCAAACAGCGGGGCCGAAGCCAATGAGGCGGCCATCAAGCTGGTCCGGAAGCACTTTCATGACCAGGGGGAGACCGGCCGGCATCGGATCATCGCCATGGACCAGTCGTTTCACGGCAGGACCTTCGCCACCCTGTCGGCCACCGGACAGCAGAAGATCCGGGAAGGGTTTGACCCGGTGCTGGGCGGCTTTGAGTTTGTTCCCTTCAATGACGTTGAAGCGTTGAAGGGGAAGATCAACGATTCGGTCTGCGCGGTGATGATAGAGCCGCTGCAGGGTGAAGGCGGAGTGCGATGCCCGAAGGCCGGGTATTTGAAAGCCGTGCGGCGGATCTGCGACGATTCGGGAATTTTTCTGATTTTAGACGAGATTCAGACCGGAATGGGAAGGACCGGGCGTTTGTTCGCCTATGAGCATTTCGGCATTGAGCCGGATATCATGACCCTGGCCAAGGCCCTGGGCAACGGCCTGCCCATCGGCGCGATGCTGGCCAGGGAAGGGATCGCTTCGGCCTTTACGCCCGGGTCCCATGCGTCCACCTTCGGAGGCACCCCGGTGATCACTGCGGCGGCCCTGGAGGTGGTGAGGCTTCTCGAACGGGAGAATATCATCGCCCACTGCCGGGAAACCGGTGCCTACTTTAAAGAGCGTCTGATGATGCTCAAGGACAAACATGACCTCATCGAAGAGGTGCGGGGCATGGGCCTGCTTTTGGGGATGAAGCTGAAAGAAAACGGCGCCCCCATTGTGAATGCCTGTCTGGAGAGAGGATTTTTGATCAACTGCATTCAGGAAAAGGTGCTGCGGTTTGTTCCGCCGCTGATCATCAGCAGGGAAGAGATCGACAGGCTGATCGCCTGTCTGGATGAGGTGTTTCAGGAGAGTGCTAAACAGCCGTAGCGGAGGGTGAAGGGGTGAGCCTGAATATTCGTTTCTTTCTTATTTTGAGTTTTGTCCTGATCGCGGCGTCCTGCGGGTATGAAAGGTATGGCCGGACGGATAATATTTTTACCGCTTTGGATAAGGATGGTTGTGACAGGGCCAAGGAGCTGTTTCTTGAGAAAGCCGGCGTGATGAATGAGACCGGAAAAGGGTTTAACTATCTCAAATTTTTGGCCTACCTTTATCAACAAAATAAGTGCGATGAGGTGATCATTGAACTCAGCCCTGAGGCCTTGAGTTTTTCCGAAGACGAACAGAAGTCCTCCATTCATCTGTTCCGGGCGCGGGCCTGGAAGCGGAAAATGGCCTATGACAAGGCCTCGGCGGATTACGCAAAAGCGGTTGAATTGAATCCCAAGGGCGCGGCCCTGGCCAATACGGCCTGGTTTCTGGCCACCTGCCCGGACCCCCGGTATCGAAACGGGGATCGGGCGGTCAGGTATGCAAAAATGGTGATGGAACAGGCCGATCAAGAGGATTCAAAGATCGATAAATCCAACGTTTTCAGCACCCTGGCTGCGGCCCAGGCCGAGGCGGGGGATTTTGATCAGGCGGTAAAAGCCCAGGAGGAGGCGCTTGCTTTGTTGAAGGAGAACCACGAAGAACGGCAAAAGATGTTTGAAAAAAATCTCACCGCCTCCAAAAACAGCGGATCGAAAGAGATGGTAAAAGCCCGGGAAGAAGCGCTGGCTTTGTTCCAGGAGGTGGCCAAGGAAAAAGAAATGATCTATGAGGAAAGGATTGCCTCCTACAGAGCCGGAAAGCCGTGGAGAGAAGACCCGTCAGAGATTGGGAACGAATAACGGAAAGATTCATATTGTGCAGGAGATGCATTGAAAAAGGATATTCTAACCCTTCGGGATTTGGAAACCGCCGATTTTGACATGCTTTTTGACCGGGCCGTGGAATTGAAGTCCCGGCACAAAAAGGGGGTGCCGGAGCGCTCCCTTTCCGGAAAGGCCATCGGCCTGATTTTTGAAAAACCCTCCACCCGCACGCGGATTTCATTTGAGGCCGCCACGATTCAGCTCGGCGGAACTCCGATTTTTATCAGCAGCGGGGATACCCAGATGGCCAGAAATGAGCCCATTGAGGACACCGCCCGGGTGCTGTCCCGGTACCTGGACGGGGTGGCCATTCGCACCTATTCCCAGGATATCGTGGAGCGGTTTGCAGCCTTTGCGGATATTCCGGTGATCAACGCCCTCACCGACAAATACCACCCCTGCCAGGTCTTGAGCGACCTGATGACCGTCATGGAGCATAAGGGCCGTCTGACCGGGCTTAAGATCGCCTGGGTCGGGGACGGCAACAACATGGCGCATTCCTGGATCAACGCCGCTGCGATCCTGGGCTTTCAGCTGGTCCTGGCCTGTCCAGAAGGGTATGCCCCGGATTCAGAGGTTTTAAAGGCCGCCGTCGAAAAAAACAGCGCAATTTTACTGACCCATGATCCCGCAGAGGCGATGAAGGATGCGGATGTGGTCAATACGGATGTCTGGGCCAGCATGGGGCAGGAGGATGAGCAGGTTCGAAGAAGGGCGGTGTTCGCGCCGTTTCAGATCAATTCAGGGCTTCTCAATGCGGCCGCAAAGGATGTGATCGTGATGCATTGCCTGCCCGCCCACCGGGGGGAAGAGCTCACGGCGGATGTCCTGGAAGGACCCAAATCCGTGGTCTGGGATCAGGCCGAAAACAAGCTGCACATGCATAAGGCGATTTTAGATGTGCTCGTCGGATAGCGCCCCTTCCTTCGCGAGACCTTGTAAAGCTTAGAGCCAAAATCCTTCGAACACCCCGACCGGTGCGCATGCTGCAAACCCCGGTTCTTCCCCTTTCAAACCTCAATCGTCATGGATTTGTAACGCAAGTTCCTCCGGCAAACCACCTAAATGACACAAAACCGTCAAATCAGGGGTTTATCCTTTGAACGGTTTACGGATTGTCGAAAAATATTTAAGGACTGTTTACAAGGAGAAATTCATGAAACTTTCAGGGATGAAAGTGGATCTGCATGTGCATTCAAAATCATCCAAGCGGCCGTCCCAGTGGATTTTACAGAAGATCGGATGCCCGGAGAGCTTTACCCCGCAGCGAAAGCTCTATGAAATCGGCAGGGCCAGGGGCATGGATCTCGTGACCATAACGGATCACAACACCATCAACGGGTGCCTGGAAATCGCCCATCTGCCGAATACCTTCATCAGCGAGGAGGTCACCGCTTATTTTCCTGAAAACAACTGCAAGCTCCATGTGCTGACCCATGACATCACCGAAAACCAGCACATTGAGATTCAGCACCTTCGAAAAAATGTCTATGACCTGGCGGCTTATCTCAACAGCGAGAAGATTTTTCATGTGTTGGCGCATCCGCTTTTTGACTTAAACCACAAGCTCAGCCTGGATTATTTTGAAAAGATGCTGCTGCTGTTTACCAACTTTGAGATCAACGGCTCTCGGGACGGGTATCAGAACCGGATCCTTGAATCCATTATAAAATCTTTAACCCCCCAGGACATGGCGGTTCTTTCGGACAAGCACGGGATCGTTCCGGAAAACCCTTTGCCGTGGAAAAAGAACCTGACCGCCGGATCCGACGACCATTCGTCTTTGAATATCGCCCGCATGCATACCTTTGTGCCAAACGCGGCCACCAGGGAGGAGTTTTTCGCAGGCATCATAGAGGGTCGCGCGCGTGTGGCGGGAAATCCGGCCACCCCCAAAACCATGGCCCACAACCTTTACGGCATCGCCTACCAGTTCTACAAATCAAAGTTTGATTTTGAACGCTACATCCATAAAGACATCCTGTTTCGGTTTGTGGATTGCGCCTTGACCCATCCGGAGGACCACCGGGGGATTTTCACGCGGCTTCAGGATTACTTTGTTTCCCGAAGACCCGCGCCGGCCGTGTTTGGTTCAAAGCCCGGGGAACTCGCGGACCTGATTCAACAGAAGGCCCATCATGCCATTCATAATAATTTGAATTTTCAGAAAATTTTAAAGAACCTCGGCTCCCCGTTTCAGGAAAAGGAAGAGGATTGGTTTTCGTTCGTCAACAATGTGTCCGAGGAGGTCATGAAAAGCTTTGCCGATGCGACTCTAGACAGCCTGGCCAAGGCCCGGCTGTTTAATATTTTTCAGACCATCGGGTCCGCCGGATTCATGTATACCCTTCTTTTGCCGTATTTCATGTCCTTTCGTCTGTTCACCAAGGACCGCGCCTTTGCCGAAGCCTGCCGAAGCCGGTTCTTCGATAAGCAGCCGCTCAGACCGGCGACCCGCATGGCCGTCTTCACGGACACCCTCTATGAAACAAACGGAGTGGCCCTAACCCTTCGCATGCAGCTTGAGATGGCCAGAAAAACCGGAAGGAACCTGTCTCTGATCACCTGCTCGCCCCATCCGGATACCGCAGGGACCCGGAACTTTAATCCCATCGGCAGCTTTGAAATTCCCGAATACCCGGAGATCACCCTGCACTACCCGCCGGTGCTGAAAATGCTGGAATACTGCTATGAAAACCAGTTCACCCATATCATGGCCTCCACCCCGGGCCCGGTGGGGCTGGCGGGCCTGGCCATCTCACGGATTCTGGACCTGCCCGTTTACGGCACCTACCATACCGCCTTTCCCCAGTATGTGGCGGAGCTCACCGGCGACGACACCATGGCGGAGCTGGCCTGGAAGTACATGGTCTGGTTCTACAACCAGATGGATACCGTCTATGTCCCCTCAAAGGCCACGGCCGCCGAGCTGGCCGAAAAAGGGATTCGCTCGTCAAAAATTCGGTTATACCCAAGGGGAATCGATATTCATCGATTTCAGCCCGCCTTTCGGAACGGTTTCTGGGCGTCGAAATACGGTTTATCTGAAGACAGCATCAAACTGCTGTATGTGGGCCAGATCTCCAAAGAAAAGAACCTGGACCTGCTCGGCCGGGCGTTTAACCGGCTCAGCCTTTTAGAACCAAAACTTCAGTTGATCGTGGTGGGTGACGGTCCCTACCGAAAGGAGATGGCGGCGGCGCTGGAAAACAGCAACGCCCTGTTTACCGGTTATCTGAAGGGGGACGACCTGGCGGCTGCTTATGCCTCCAGCGATCTGTTTATCTTTCCGTCCGGCACGGACACCTTCGGCAACGTGGTGCTGGAAGCCCAGGCCTCCGGAATCCCGGTGATCGTCACCGATGCCGGGGGGCCTTGCGAAAACCTCATCGACGGCGAGACCGGCCTGATTGTGCCGGCACTTGACGCGGAGGCGCTGGTGCAGGCCGTGCTTAGGATATGCGAAAACCCGCCGCTTCTGGCGAAAATGAAGCAGCGCGCAAGATCATACGCGGAGAACCGGTCCTTTGAGGCGGCCTTTGTCAAAAGCTGGGAGATGTTCCAGACCCAACCGAAAACACACCCCTCTTTTAAAGCCGATTTTCATCAGCTCTGGAAACTGGCCTCATAGAAAAGGCCGTCACTAAAACCCCCGCCTTTTTGGGATCGGCTCAAAAGCAGTCTAAATCGAGGTTGAAGGTTTTTTTAAAGTTTTCCATCTGCTTCGGGGTGCACATCACGGCCACCATGTCGTTTTCGGCGAACCGGTAATCCGCTTCGGGGTTGGGAATCATGGCGCCTTCATGAAACACCGCTACTATGGAAACCCCTGTTTTTTTGCGGATCTCCAGCTCTTTGATGGTTTTTCCGATCATGCTGTTTTCAGAGGCGACCGGCACCCAGAGGATGTCGAGCATCAGATTCGCCTTTTGAAGCTGGCAGGCCACCGGGCCGTTTTCCTGCATTCGATAGAGGGAGGCGTACTGTTCCCGGCGCACGGCATCGGCGATTTCAATGATTTTCATCGCCGGCACGTTTAAGTGCAGAAGCGCCTGCCGGGTGATTTCAAGGCCCGCCTCGGCCTCGGGCTGAACCACCTCATACACCCCTATGTCGTGCAGTGCCTTCATCTGTTCCATCCCCTCGGCCCGGGCCACCACATGCAGATCCGGCTTGATGGCGTGGGCCTCCCGAAGAATGGCCTGGGCGATGATGGTGGCCGGGACCGTGATCAGAAGCATTTTCGCATGCCGGATTTGAGCGGCTTCCAGAAGAACGGGTTGGGTGGCGTCTCCGTAGATGACGGGCATGCCGGTTTTCTTGGCGTTTTCAAACTGGCGGGAATCCAGCTCGATGATCACGAACTTCAGGTCCAGCCGCTGAATCAGCCCGGCGACAAAAAGCCCGACCCGGCCGCCCCCCGCGATCACCAGATGGTCCCTCAGGCCTTCCTTGGGCAGGTTGATCGTCTGAACCGGTTCATGCCGGTGCCAGCGCTTTTTTAAGGCATACAGCGGTGTGGTCAGCCTGGAAACCAGCGGGGTCAGGATCATGGTCAGCACGACGGTGTTGAGGATCATGTTGTAGAGTTCGCTGTTGATGGATTCGGTGGCAAGTCCGGCCCGGGCCAGAACAAAGGAGAACTCCCCCACCTGAAAAAGCCCCAGGCCCAGGGCCAGGGGAATGACGTTGACGTAACCGAACAGCCGGCTGAGTCCCGCAAAGATGATGCCCTTGCCCACCGCCACCAGCGCAACGAGGCAGAGGACCTGGCGGATGTGCGAAAGCAGACAGGCGGGATTGAGCAGCATGCCCACGGATACGAAAAACAGCAGCCCGAAAAGGTCCCGCAGGGGAATGATCTCGCTGAGCGCCTGGTGACCGTAATCGGATTCGCTGATCACCAGGCCGGTCACAAAGGCGCCGAAGGCAAAGGAAAGCCCCACCAGGTAGGTGGCGTATCCGATGCCCAGGCCCACGGCCGTGATGGTCAGCAAAAACAGCTCCCGGGAGTTCCAGGTGGCGATATACCGCATCAGCCGCGGCAGCAGCCGGGTTCCCATGATGACCATCAGGGCGAGAAACCCCGCGGCCTTGAGCAGAGCGAGCCCCAGCACCGGAAGCCCGGCCTTGGGGTCGCTGAGCTGGGGCAGAAAGATCATCATGGGGATGATGGCCAGGTCCTGGACGATCAGCATGCCGATCATGACCCGGCTGGAAAGGGTGCCCATGCGGCCCTCGTTTGAGAGGGTTTTTAGGACCACCATGGTGCTGGAAATGGAAATCAGCGCGCCGAACCAGAGTGAAGGAACCCCGCCCCAGCCCATCCACCGGCCGATCCCAAAACCGTAGAGGATGGTCAGCAGGATCTGAATGGGGGTTCCGATCAGGGCGATGGCGCGGACCGGTTTGAGTTCTTTGAAGGAGAATTCAAGACCCAGGGCAAAGAGCAGCAGGGCGACCCCGATCTCGGCGAGGCGCTCGATTTCATGAATGTCGGAGACGGTGATGCCGCCGCTGTAAGGGCCCACCAGAATCCCCGCGAGAATATATCCCAGGATCAGGGGCTGCTTGAACCATTTCGCGATAATCCCGCCGATCAGGGCGGCGACGATGATAATGACGATGTCGGTGGCGATTCCCATGATTTGCAATGCGAAGGCGGCTTTGGCTACGGGAAAACCGGCAGATGGTCTTGAAGAATATCCTTCAATACGGGGTTGCGGGAATCCTTTTCGGAGAGGACCGGAACCCCCGCCGGCCATTGGATGTTGATTTGAGGATCGTTCCAGCGGATCCCATATTCATCCCCCGGGGCGTAGAGGTCCGTGCATTTGTAGATCACATCCGCGGTCTCGCTTAAAACCAGAAACCCGTGGGCGAACCCTTCCGGAATATACATCTGCCTTCCGTTCTGCGAGGAAAGAATCGCCCCTACCCATTGCCGGAAGGTGGGGGAGCCCCGCCGAATGTCCACGGCCACGTCGAAGATCTCCCCGCGCGCCGCGTAGATCAACTTGCCCTGGGGATGCTGAAGCTGGTAATGAAGCCCCCGCAGGATGTGTTTATGAGAATGGGAGTGGTTGTCCTGGACAAAAACCTTTTCGATTCCGGCTTGTACATACCTTTTTTGATGGTAGGTCTCCATGAAAAATCCCCGGTTGTCTTCAAACCGTTTGGATTCAATCTGAACCACCCCGGGAAGTTTTGTTTGAATGATGCTTAAAACCATTTGGCGATTTCCGTTCGTTTGACCTTGGAGATTTCATTAAGGTATTGACCGTAGTCGTTGTTTTTCATCTCCGATGCGATGGCTCTCAACTCCTGGTCGCTGATGTAGCCGAGGCGGTAGGCGATCTCCTCAATGCACGCCATCTTGAACCCCTGCCGGTTCTGCACGGCGCGGACGTAGCTGGCCGCCTGCTGCATGGATTCATGGGTGCCCATATCCAGCCAGGCAAAGCCCCTACTCAGGATCTCCACCCGCAGCCTTTTGCGGCGCAGATACTCCCTGTTTACATCGGTGATCTCAAGCTCCCCCCTGTTTGAGGGGGTGAGACCCGAGGCGATCTTCACCACCTCGTTGTTGTAAACATAGAGGCCGGAGACCGCGTAGTTGGATTTGGGAGACTGCGGCTTTTCTTCGATGCCGATGACGTTTCCCTGGTCATCAAACTCGACGACGCCGTAACGGGTGGGGTCCTGAACCCGGTATCCAAAAACCACCCCGCCCGTGTTGGCGGCAAAAGCGTTTTTTAGGATCCCCGAAAGGTTGTTGCCGTAAAACAGGTTGTCCCCTAAAATCAGGCAGACCGGGTCGTTGCCGATAAACGGTTTGCCGATGATAAACGCCTGGGCGATCCCTTCGGGACGCGGCTGCTCCAGGTAGGAAAAAGAGAGCCCGAGCCATTTTCCGTCGCCCAGAAGGGTTTTGAAATTGGGAAGGTCCTGGGGGGTTGAGATGATCAGGATCTCCCGAATGCCGCCCAGCATCAGCACGGCCAGCGGGTAGTAGATCATGGGCTTGTCATAGACCGGCAACAGTTGCTTGCTGGTGACCCGTGTCAGGGGATAGAGCCGGGTTCCCGAACCGCCGGCAAGTACGATTCCTTTCATGGGGAACATCCTTTTTAAGTGAGGTTATCCATACTGGCGTTTGATCCATGACCGGTATGCGCCGGTTTTTACCCGGTTGACCCAGTCCCCGTGATCGAGGTACCACAAGACGGTTTCATCAAGCCCTTGATCCAGTGCGGTTTGAGGGCTCCAGCCCAGCTCGGCTTTCAGTTTTGACGCGTCGATGGCGTAGCGCCGGTCGTGACCGGGCCGGTCCTTGACAAAGCTGATCAGCTCCCTTCGGGAGCCGCTGAATCCGCCGGGATGCCGCTGGTCGATGATATCGCATATCCTTTGCACCAGCGCGATGTTTTTCATTTCGCAGTTTCCGCCGATGTTATAGGTTTCCCCGGTTTTTCCGTGCTGCAGGATTTCCCAGACCGCGCTGCAGTGGTCGACGACATACAGCCAGTCCCTTATATTTCCGCCGTCGCCGTAAACCGGCAGGGGCTTTCCTTCCAGGGCGTTTAGGATCATCAGGGGGATCAGCTTTTCCGGAAACTGAAAAGGCCCGTAGTTGTTGGAGCAGTTGGAGATCGTCACCGGCAGGCCAAAGGTCCGGTGATAGGCCCGCACCAGATGGTCTGAAGACGCCTTGGACGCCGAATACGGGCTGCTCGGGTCATAGGGGGTTTTTTCCGTGAAATACCCTGTATCGCCCAGGCTTCCGTAAACCTCGTCCGTGCTGACATGGTGGAATCGAAATAATCGGTCTTTGTATTTTTTCGCGGTTTCAAGCAGGGTGTAGGTGCCGATAATGTTGGTTTGAATAAAGGCGTCCGGGGCGACAATGGAGCGGTCCACGTGGGATTCGGCTGCAAAATGGCAGACCGTGTCGATGCGGTGATCCTCAAAAATTCGTTCGATGGCGTCCGGATCGCGAATGTCGGCCTGAATGAACCGATACCTGCCGGGGAACCCCTTTTCGATATCGGAGAGGTTTTCCGGGTTGCCCGCATAGGTGAGCAGGTCGACATTGACGATATTTCCGGTGAACCCGGGGGTGTTTAACAGATATCGGATGAAATTGGTGCCGATAAACCCGCTGCCGCCGGTGACAAGAATATTCATAAGCGCCTCTTTACTGTTCCCGCTTGGGTTTGGCATTCCCGGATTAGGCGGTCTTTATAGCGACGGACAAACTGATCCAGGTCGTCCTGCCAGGGTTTCATGCGGTTTAACCCTTCGGCCTTGAGCCGGCTGTTTTCAAGTATGGAATTTTTCGGCCGAATGGCGGGGGTCGGGTAATCCTCGGTGCGGCAGGGCGTGATGTCGCAGGGGATTTCCATTTTTTTAAGAAACAACTTTGCCAGCGCATACCAGGTGCAGTACCCCTCGGAAGAGGCGTGATAGATGCCTTTTGCCCGGTGTTGAATCAGGTGTCGAATCTGGCGGGCCAGGCGGTAGGACCAGGTGGGGGAACCGTATTGATCGTCGACGATTTTCAGGCTCGAAGGGTTGCCCGCCAGGGCTCGGCAAAGAATGGTTTTTAAAAAGTTTTTGCCGTAAAATCCATACAGCCAGGCGGTCCGAAGAATGATGAATCCGCCGGCGTGCCGCAACACCGCCTGTTCCCCCGCAAGCTTGGTTCGGCCGTAACACGAGAGCGGCCCCGGTGCATCGGTTTCCATATAGGGGCCGGGGGGCGGTTTTTGGCCGTCAAAGACATAGTCGGTGGAGATGTGTATGAGTTGCGCGCCGTATCGGCGGGCGCTCGCGCTCAGGTTGCCCGGACCCTCGACATTGACCCGGCGGGCCGCCTTCTGCTTGATTTCACAGTCGTCCACCTGAGTGAACGCC
>CAZFWD010000332.1:0-4602 GCA_964522535.1 uncultured Desulfonema sp. | reverse complement strand
CGATCCCCCACCCCCAGCGCAAACCGGAAAGGCCCCGGGGAAAGATCCCCGCCATAAAGATGTGATACACCGGCCCGGCCTCAAGCACGATGATCAGGCCGATGTAAATGACGGCAAGCATCATAAACATCAGGCCGCCGAAGCTGGTGATGGCCTGGGCCGGGTTTTCCGCGTTAAAATCCGGGTACGCGGCCCCCAGGCCGATGCCCAGGGAGACCACCGCCGGTACGATAAACAGGATGGTGAGGGTGGACAGCCACATCATAAAGACGGACACCTGAAGCAGCAGGTTGGTGGCGATGATCAGCACCTCGGTGAGCACCAGCAGGGGAAACAGGTAGATGAAGAACTTGATTTTCAGAAAGGTGGCCAGACGCATGGGAGAGGCAGAAACGATCCAGAAGGCTTCCCCCTCCATGCTGACCGCCGGATAGGCGAACCTTCCGGTGATCGCGGTCAGAACAAACGCGGCCAGGCCCATGTTCAGAAAGGCCAGGATGTTTTGCAGGTAAACGGTTTTGATGGGGGAGCGCTCCAGGGGAAGCACCTTGAAGTTGTACACATAGATAATGATCAGAGCGAGAATCAAAAAGATCTGGGACCACTGGGTCTGATCCCTGAAAAAGGTTTTGATCTCCTTGACCACATACGCCCGGACCGGTGGCGACAAAAAGGGCAGGGAAGCATAGCCCTCAGCCTTCCCGGGCTTAAACAGGGTTTTCCGGGCGGTCTGGCTTTTGGACACCCCTTTGGCATAGATGCCGTCCGCGATAAGGGCGGAGATGAAAATCAGGGCGCAGGCGAAGCTTGCCAGCAGCGACAGGTTGAATATCCCCCGGCCGGCAATCCCGGTCAGGGTGGCGACAAGGGCGTCAAACGCCCAGGTGGTGGGGAGCAGAGGGGAGGCCGGGGTTTTGATGACGGCCATGTAATTGAGCATCGTGTCAAAGGCTTCCGGGTCGACCAGTCGCTCCGGCCGCACCAGCCGGAAGGCAAGGTAGAGCAGCAAAAACAAAAACAGCCCCAGAAAAACAAAGATGCTCTTGATCCTTCCCGGCGGAATGACGATCACCGCGACCATGACCAGGGCCGCGCTGAGAATGGAAGCGGTGATGGAAAGAAAGACCAGGACCAGGGCGATCATCAGGTAATAGAGGGGCCCTGCCGCGTAAATGACGCCGTAGGAAATCAGCACCGGCAGGGTGAAGAGGATGATCGTCCAGGCGCTGTCCGCGGTGCTTTCGATCCAGCGGGACAGGAAGATCTTGTAGCCGGCAACCGGCATGCTGTGGACCAGGATCAGGTCCTTGCTGAGGTAGAGCTTGGACAGGGCGGTCAGAATGCTGCTGAAGACCAGCAGCGAAAAATAGATGATCAGCACCATGGAGAGCAGCTTCCAGGCTAAAATGTCGCCGATCTCTTCGATGCTTTGAAAGTAAGCCAGGATCCGCAGGGAGGCAACAAACAACCCGCCCCAGAGCAGCGCGCCGATGCCGCCGAAAAGCAGCAGCCGGGTTTTGCCTGTGTCCCTGTTGTTTTTAAAGGAAAGCAGCCGGGGCGCAAGCAGGGTGAAGATATCGTTCATGCCAATCCTTTGCGCGAATAAATTGCTTACTACGGTTGCATCATTTATGATTCCAGGGTCAGCTTTAAAAATACGGCCTCCAGGTCATCGGAGGTGGCGTTCGCCTGAATGATCAGATCGTTTAGGCTGCCGGTGGCGATCAGCCTCCCTTTTTGAATGATGCCGATGTGGTCGCACAGCTCCTGGGCGATGCTTAGGGTATGGGTGGATATAAAAAAGGTGACCCCTTTTGCGGCCAGCTCTCGAAATAGGTCCTTGACCATTCGAATCCCGGCCGGGTCCAGCCCTACCATGGGCTCATCCACGACCATGACTTCCGGCTCATGAAGCATGGCCGCGGACATGATCAGCCGCTGTTTCATGCCGTGGGAATAGGCTTCGATCAGCTCATCCTTCCAGTCATAGAGGGAAAACCGTTTCAGCAGGTTTTTCGCCCTTTCCGGAAAATTGGCCTCATCCACCCGGTAGAGGTCTGCCGTAAATTTTAAGAACTCCATTCCCGTGAGCTTTTCATAGAGATACGGCCGGTCCGGAATAAACCCTATGATCTGCTTGGCCTTTTCCGGCTCGGTCTTCATGGGGATGCCGCCGATATGCACCGAGCCCTCATCCGGCTCAATGACCCCGCCCAGCATTTTGATGGTGGTGGTTTTACCCGCGCCGTTGGGCCCGATAAACCCGAAGATCTTTCCCCTGGGAATGGAGAGGGTGAGCCGGTTCACAGCGACCACATCCCCGTATCGCTTGGTGATGTTATGCAGTCTGATCATGAAGGCCCCTTGATTTGGCCGGATGCGCCGGTTTCCAGGATTTTGATTTTCACTCGGCCGATAACGGCGATCAGGTCAATCTGGGCGTTTAGGCCACCGCTGGCAAACCGGATATGGGTGGCATCCGCCGGCATCTGCCCGAACACCGCGTCGGCGGTGATCCACTGGCCGATATACAGCAGGTTCCAGGCGTGGTAATAGAACCGTCCGTCTAAATATACCAGCCCGGCCTCAATTTTTGAAGGGATCCCGGCGGCTCGGGCCAGCGCGGCCAGCAGCACCGCGTGCTCATTGCAGTCCCCCATACGGTTTTCAAGGGTGGCGACCGCATCCGGCAGGGAAAGCGCCGGCTGTTTTTTGATGTTTTGAAATACCCATTCCACCAGCTTTTTCGCCTTGGTAAGCGGCGTATCGCCTGCCGATACCGTTGTCGTTGCAAGTTTTTGAATCGCCGGATCATTGGATTCGATAAACGGCTCGGGTGCTAAGAATTTTTTCATTTTTGGAATGGTGGAAACATCAGGAAAAGGCTCGGTTTGAAGGGTTTCCTGCGTGATCGTTAAGATGTTCTCGGAAAGGGCCTGCCGGCCGCCGTCAAGGTTTAAGTTCTCATCGCTGATGCCCTCTATCCTGATTTTCAGGCGGGATGTTTCACGGGGCGATTCGATGGGGGTATTGACCGGAACAGCGGCCAGCCGGGTAAGGTCCGATTCCGGATTCGGCGCGATCCCGGCGAGGGCTTCCTGCCTTGTGGTTTTTTCAAAGGTCATTCCCAGGATGCCTTTTTCCTTGACGATTTCACCGTTTTCGTCCATCCAGGCCGTCTGGGCGATTCCCCTGTAGCTTATGGTCAGCCGGGTCGTACTGATTTTTTCTTTGCCGATGCGGATGTCCTCCCGGCCGACCGCCTCAACGGTCACCGGTTCCTGGGTCATGGTGAGCGGATCAAAGATATGAAACATCAACCGGCCGCTTTCGGAGGTTCTAAGCTCTTGGGCGGCCGAATACATCAGCCCGGCGGTAATATGGAGGGGATAGTCCAGCCGGATTTCCTTTTTTTGAAGCTCCCCGGGAAGGCTGGTTTCAATGCTCAGGGAGTTTTCGGTTTTCATTTTCCCGGTTGCTCGGAATTCAAATATCCCGGAGTGTAAAGTAAAATCAAAGGAGGAGAGGCTAAGATCGGGTTTCAGGTGCGCTTGCGTGGCCATCTGTAAATCCTGGGAAAATCCCATGATGTTCATTCGCATGAAAAGGGTCTCTTCCACCCGGTAGCCCTTCGGTTCCGGAAACAGGGCCGAATGGCTGTAACCGATTTTTTTATCCTGCAGAAAAAGGTTTTTCCAGGTCTCGGTGCCGGGCAGTTTTTCGGCGGGCGGGTTGAGGACCGGGGTGCCGGAAAACAAAGATGAGAAAAAACCCATGCGAACAGCCAGCAACCCTGAAAAAATTAGAATAAAGGCAATCCCCAGCAGCCAGACGGGCGTCATTTTGGCAAAGGACAGGCGCATCCCCTTTACACGGTTCTTTTAAAGCTTTTTTCAAAATATCCCAGCGGCCAACGGACAAAGGTGGGGCGGCCGTGGGGGCAGAAAAACGGGTTTTCGCATTGATCGAGCTGATCCAGCAGCGCCTTGATTTCGTCCATGGAAAGCCTCTGGTGCGCCCGTATGGCGCCGTGGCAGGCCATCAGGGTGAGGCATTCATCAAGGAATTTTGAAAGTCCCGGAGAATCCCCCACGGCGTTTCGGGTTTCGGCGATTTCAAGGATCAGGGGCTTTATTTCCTGCTGGGCGATCAGGGCCGGCACGGATTTGACGACAAAGGTGTTGCCGCCGAAGTGTTCGATTTCCAGGCCGAGCGCGTTAAGATCGGGTATTATCTCCTGAATGGCTGTGGCTTCCCGGTACCCCAGCTCGATGGTTTCAGGGATGATCAGTTTCTGGACCGCTGAGAAGGAGTTATCCTGCTGGTGGGATTTTAAGCGTTCGTAGACGATCCGTTCATGCGCGGCGTGCTGGTCGATGACGATGAGCGTCTCATCGCTTTCGCACAGGATATAGGTATTGTTGAATTGGCCGATGACGGATAGATCACGGAACCGTATTCCGTCCAACGGGGGGACAGGGGTTGCCGAAGCCGCGGTCGCATTCAGAGAAGCGGAGGCAGCATTTTCGGGCATTTCCGGTTTTTGGTGATTCCGGGTGGATGCGGTGGAAAAGGGGAGAGGCCTTTCTTCTCCGATTTCGT
>CAZFWD010000331.1:0-16532 GCA_964522535.1 uncultured Desulfonema sp. | reverse complement strand
CCACTTCCTATACCGATTATTTCGCCGTCAAATTCTTCGACATGATCATTCAGCTCAGGAATGGAATTAACAGGAACATAGGAAGGCACAACCAGACCTGTGGTCCCGCTACTAAACGATTCCCCGAGTTTTACAAGTTTGTCTCCGTAATCTTCCCAATACGGCTCATGCGTATGAGGGAGCCAGGCATCCAGGAATACATCACCCTTCGGGTTGTTTTTGGACAACTCGCCGTAGATCAGTCCCGGCTCAAGATTGATGATCTCCACGTCATATCCGTGATCTTCAAGTGCCACCATGGCCAGATATGTAAAAGCAATTCCTTCTGCCCAGTTGGGATAAAGGATCATGGGTTTGTCGTAGCTTGGGGTCTGATAGGCCCAGGCCGGATCAAACGACTCGGCGGCGTCGATCCACATGCCGAGCATGTGATCCACCACCGACCGGTAATAACCCGTGATTCTGTTTTGATTTTTTTCGCGAATGATTGTTGTTTGAAGGTTTACGTTCCCCAAATCCTCTAAAAAAACAAGCCCGGAAAAACGGTCCGCCAGATGGATTTCCGGGACCGGCACCTTGCCGTACAGGTGACGGCCGATTTTGACATACGCGTCGATTTCAGAAACCCCCCCATGGGATTGGATGCCGTGCTCGGCCAGAATCATGGAACGGTTGCCGCAGGTCAGCCGGTACCATTTCCGGTCGGACCCGTCTCCGGCAATCGGGGTGCGCGCGATGGGGCGGTCGGGAACAGAACCGAATCCTTTTGCAAACGCCAGGGGCGCGGCTTTTTCATAGACCGCTTCCACATAGCTTTCAGGGGTCCCGATGTCGCGCCAGTAGTGATCCCTGGATACAAGCGCCTTGATCCTTAATCCGGATTTCAGCATGTTCCGATAGGCATCGATGCTGGAGGCCGGAAGGTTTTTCGGAATAAATCGGATCACCCCGGGCTCAAGCACCTGAATGCCGGTAAAAGCAAGCTGCTGATGCCCGGCGTTTTCGTTCGTCGGGGAGGTATCAAACCCGGAGATATATCCCTGGGGGTCCATCCAGACCGTGTTGTATGCCGGGTGGTCGTGCATCACCAGGGTCGCCGGAAGACCGTGACGCCGGTGGTAGGCATACACCGTCGCAAGGTCGATATCGGTCAGAATATCGCCGTTGATGACCATAAACGACTGCCCCTCAAAAAAGTCGTATACATTTTTGATGGCGCCGCCGGTCCCGAGGACGGTTTTCTCATAACGGGTGATGACCGGGATTGGGTAATGTTGCCGGCCTATATAACGGGAAATTTTTTCGCGCAGGTGATGCGTGTTGATGATGATGCCGGTGCATCCGGCGCCAATCAGCCGCGCGATGAGAATATCCAGCATCGGCCGGTCTAAAATGGGGAAGAGGGCTTTGGGGAGATATCGCGTATGCGGCAGCAGCCGGGTGCCGTAGCCGGCTGCCAGGATCAATGCTCTCATGGTGTTCTGCGGGTTCCGTTCCCCTGCCTTGGCGGTTTAAAATGGTAATTTTTTTTACTGGGGAAGGTAGCGCCGGTAATGCTGAATGATGTCGGCGTAAAATTCAATCTTCTCCCTGTCCTTTTCCGGTTCTTTCAGGCCGTGGGTCGTGAAGAATTTCACCGCGTTTTCATAGTTGATTTTGGACATCGCCTCGATCCGTTCGATCTCTTTGCGTTTATACATGCGGTTGCCCAGCGCCTGGATTTTCTTCATGTAATCCCTTACCTCAAATATGGACTGCTTGGTGTATTTCATGAAGAAACTCAACACCACCCAGTAGGATTCAAAGTAGGGGACCAGAAAGGCGCCGAACACCTTGAGTTTTCGAAAACCCGTGGAGGTCAGGTTGTAGGTGTCCGGCAGGGTGGGATGCGGCATGATGATGGCGTCATCGATAAATGCTTTGATGTTTTTTCGCACAATATATTCAATCGGCTGTTGCGGATCGAGAATAAACTCGTTTTCAAAGAATTCGCAGAGGAATTTGTAACCGGAATGGAGATCCGCGGATGAAAACTGGAATGCATCCGCCTTCAAAATGGCCAGCGCGGTGAATGCGGCGGGGATAAAAAAGACGATGCCGCTGTTTTTGTAGTACTCCAGGCTGGGACGCCTGGCCTCGATCACCTTGTATAAGGGATTGGGACCGGTTGCGGGGGAAAACTGGGAGGTGCTTTTTTCGATGAACCGGCTCTGGACAAACGAATCGATCACATAGTGAAAAGCGCTGGTCCGGTCGATGATGATCGTGTCCGCCAGGTTGGCGTCCTGGGAAATGAGGTAGGCGATGTAGGTCTCGGCATGCTCCATCAGCTGATTATGATAAAAACGCTTTTGGGTTGCGTTGAGGATTGCGGCGGCGATGATGCTGTGCGGCGTGATGACGCTTACCCGGTTGATGGCGCTGAGCAGTTTTTTCCCGAACAGGTCCGCATCGGCTGATTCGGTTTGAATCGGCTCAAAGGGCTGCTGATTGATCCGTGTCAGATGGTCTTTGAGGGAAAACGGTTCATGGAAATTGAGGTAGATTTTGCCGTACTTTTTCTTTAAAAATTTTCTGGCCCGAATCATGTTTTTAAGGTTTTCAGGGGTTTTTTTGCCGCCCTCCATTTCATGAATATAGGCTTTTTCCTCAAGCACCCGGTCGTAGCCAATGTAGATGGGGACAAAGATCATATCCGCCCAGTTGTTTTGATGATAGGCCTCCATGAGAAGCGACAGGAACCCGATTTTCGGGGCCAGCAGCTTGCCGGTTCGGCTCCTTCCGCCCTCAATAAAGAATTCCACATGAAACCCCTCCTCGAGGATTTTATGGATGTAGGCGGCGAAGATTTTGGGGTAGAGCTTTTCCCCCTTGAACGTCCGTCTGAGAAAAAATGCGCCGCCGCTTCTGAAGATGGGGCCCAGCGGCCAGAAGGAAAGGTTTTTGCCCGCGGCGATGAGCGGGATGGGCATGTTGTGGTGAAAGAAGACATACGACAGGATCAGGTAATCCAGGTGGCTTTTATGGCAGGGCACAAGGATCAGCGGTCCTCTCTTGGACATCCGCTTGACTCGCTCCAGTCCGTCATAATCAATGACCATCCCCTCGAAGATGTGTTTAAACACCCATCTTAGGATGATCTCGTACGCCCGGATCATTTTCAGGTTCAAGTTTGCCGCGATCTCGTCAAGAAAGTCCGAGGCCTGCCGCTGGGCCAGGCTGATGGAGAGGTTGTTTTCATGTGAGTATTCGGCGATGATCTGCTGAACTTTTGGGTTGGTCAGCAGTTCCTCTTTGATTTCAAGCCTTGATTTGAGTGCCGGGCCCGTGATGCTTTGCCGGTGAAGATTGATCTGGGCCAGCAGGTACCGGCGAAGCGCGACAGCCTGGTTTTTTGAGCTCAGGTGAACCACCTCCGGGCGGTTCAGGAATTCCGCCAAAATCACGGGCTCCGATGTCTCAATAAATATCCGTTTCGGATTTTTGATCAGGCCGACGAGCCGCCGGATCCGCCCCGGTTTCTCCCGGGTCCCGAACAGGATATCCATGAGGGAGAGCTTTATCTTATCCGGTGCTTTGTTAAACAGCATGATCTGCGGCAAAAAGACAATCGGCCGGTCGATGGATTTCTGGATTTCGATCAGGTAATGGATCGGGTCTGTTTTGGATTTCACAAACCGGCGGTAAAACCCCTTTTTTTCCACCAGAGACAAAAAAGCGCAGTCCCCGGCCAGCAGTTTTTTTTGAATGTAACCGCTTTTATAAGGGCTCGGCAAGGACAGGTGCTTGAAGAAGTGGTTGGCATGGGAGAAGATGATCCCGAAAAACCGGTTGACGGGCTGGCATAGCAGTAACCGGTAGTCAAACCCGATGGTTGGACAGATCAAACCCTCTTTTCGGTACCGGGTATGATAAAAAAAGAATTCAAAAAAACTCTTGTATTTACTGACCAGGATGGTGATTTTTTTGGTTTCCGTCGGCTGAAGGGGGGCGGTCGAAGACCGCGGAATCCGGATTTCGGAAAACAGGAGGTTGAGAATGAGCCGGACCAGAAAGCCTTTGTGGGGCGGAAGATAGCATGCAAAAAAGTTATGCATGCCCCCTGTTCTTTTATCGATTTGTCCTTTGATTTTTCGTATGATCGATTTCAGTTTCATGCTGTTTGCCGCAGGCATTCCCTAAGTCCGAGCGGCTGTTTCCTTTTATGAGGGTTCGGTTTTTCGTCTCAACGGGTTGTTGAAAAGCGTCAAGGGCGCAGGCAAGGCATGTGAACATTCGATTTTTACTTGCCGCTGCCGGCCGGGTGTGTTTATGGATGAGTTATACCAGTTAAGCGGGGGGGGTTGCAAGGGCAAATCGGTTTTTTGCGTCGGGGTCATTCCGAGGGTTTGTCAGATTTGCCTTGATTTATCAAAAAGCCTGTGGTAGTTAAAAATTTATGGGTCGAGGCGTTTAAACGGTTGAAAAATATCGAAAATGAATCATTAACTCAAAGGAGGAATCGGCTTTATGAAAACGTTAATCGGTGGCGCGATCGCGGCGGTGATCGGGGTGATCGGACTGGCAATCTGGTTTGGGGCGTTCCTTCAGCTTCTGGCAGGGGTGATTCCGATCATGCTGCTTTTGGGTGGATGCCTTGCGCTGTATCTGGGATTTGACGAACTCAAGGACACATGGCAGAGGGAAGGCAGCATCGCACCGGCTGAGGGGCCGGAATCGGATTTTAAAAAGGAAAACGAGGAGCTGAAAAAAGAGCTTGAGGCGCTGAAGGCAAAAAAATAGAAAAGGCGTTCGGGCTGTTTAGAAATATTTCAACCCCCGAGGGGCGATCCTCGGGGGTTTTTGTCAGTCGGATTTTTTAAACGACCGAATGGCGCTGGTTGCCAAACGGTCCGCCCTTTCGTTTTCGATGACCCCGGCATGCCCTTGGACCTTAAAGATTTGGACGTCCGCAAACTGCGCCATTAATTTTTTTATGGCGCACACAAGCGGAATGTTTTTTCTCGCCTTCCACCCGGACATCAACAGGTTGTACACATAGCTGCTGTCCGTGTATAGTCTGACCGGCAGGTCTTTTCGTTTGAGGCTTTGCAGGGCAATCTGCACGGCGGTGAGTTCCGCCACGCTGTTGGTCGTGTGGCCGATGAATTTTGATATCTCCCGTTCCTGCCCGCCGTGCTGCATCACCACGCCGATTCCCGACGGTCCCGGGTTTCCGGAGGATGCGCCGTCGGTATAGATGATGACCGTCCTGTTTTTCATGCCGGCCGGTTGACTGCCGGTGTTTGGTTTATCCTTCAAGGCGCGGTTTTTTTGTGATGGTTTGGTTTGCTCCTGCTTCCGGGTGGAATCGGCGTCGGGGATGTCATGAATGCTGCCGGGATGCACCCAGTACTCATAGTCCTGATCGAGCTGGTATTTGATCAGCACCTTGTTTTTATAAACCAGGGCGTTGCCTTCCGGGTCGGTGGCCACCCAGACCTTGTTTTTTTTAAACATCCTTCGTTTCCAGCCGGATATGTTCGGTTTCAATCGGGCCCTCCTTATGGCTTATAGAGATGATAGCGTCCGCTGACGGAAATGAACCCGGCGTTTTGATCCGCCCACGCTTTTTCAAGGGTCTGCATGTCCTCAAGGTTTTCGATCCTTTGCCGAAGCTTTTCATCCCCGATGATCAGATCGATGGGCAGCCTTTCGGATTCATACTCGTAGGGGGGCGGTTTGAATGCAAAATCCCCCCGGTGGTGATAAATGACCGCCTGGAGCAGTTTGATGGAGGTGGCATAGGGCTTATACGCGTACGGGTCGGTGATGTGAATCTGGAACCCCCTGCAGGCCCGGCCCATCCATTTATGAAAGGTCGGCTCAAACACCGTGGGCCGCAAAACGCCCCCCGGAATCCGGTCTCCGCCCATAAACGACAGGATTTTTTCCGGGTCGATAAAAGGGGCGCCGAACACCTCAAACGGCAGGGTGGTGCCCCGTCCTTCGGAGACATTGGTCCCTTCCCAGATCACCTGCCCGGGGTAGACCCGCGCCGAGGCCGGGGTGGGCAGATTGGGTGAAGGCGGAACCCATGGAAGCTGCGTGTCCTGGAAATACATGCCGCGATGCCAGCCTTTCATGGGGAGGACCTCCAAGCGGCATCCGATCCCATGAACATCATTGATATAAAGGGCGTATTCGCCCAGGGTCAGCCCGTGGCGCATGGGAATCGGGTATCGCCCCACAAAGGACGCAAACCCGTCCGCAAGCAGGTTCCCTTCAACCTGGATGCCGTTGATCGGGTTCGGGCGGTCAAGCACCAAAACCTTCTTGTTCATCCCTGCGGCGGCCTCAAGGCAGTAGGACAGCGTTGAGGTAAAGGTATAGACCCGTGTGCCCACATCCTGAAGGTCCACCAGCAGGACATCAAGGGAGTCCAGCATTTCGGGGGTGGGACAGCGGGTGTCTCCGTACAGGCTGAATATGGGTATCCCCAGTGCCGGGTCCATCGCGTCCGGGGACTCGACCATGTTGTCCTGTTTTTCAGCGAAAAATCCGTGCTGGGGTGAAAACAGGGCCGCCAGCTGGCCGGTGAAACAGGCGTGGATTCGATTCTTTGCATGCCTGTATCGGCTGTCGATGGAGGCGGGATTGCAGAGCAGGCCGATCCGTTGCCCGGATAGATCGTATTCGGAGAAGGCGGTCAGCCTTTCAAGACCGGTGATGACGGGTTCCATGGCTTCTTTTTTTTGGGCAAAAAATTTTTTGGGTTTAAAATTTTTGAACGCACCGGCTTATAGACGCTTGATTGGTATGGGTTTTCAGGTTAATTGGGTACTAAAAAGCCCGAAAAATATGGCTTTATACCCTATTGCGTCGTAACAAACCGGTTTACCTTCTAATGTGGGTTGGTTGTAAACAGTGTTTACATATTGACACGAATTTGTCACATATTTGTCAAAAATTGATGAAATTTGGAGAAATCGAAAGATTTTTCGAATTGGCGCCTCCACCGGGAAAAAGGCCATTCGATCAAAGACCCTCTGTTTTTAGGCCCGTATGCGGGAAATTGAATTTGTTTGAAGTTCTGCATAGTTGTACTATTTAATTATTTTAATCGATATGGAATCAAGTAGATATAGTTTGTTTAAAATTAAATTTTAAAATATCCCATACGGCTTCCCATCGGGCTTGACGCCCATAAGGATATATTTTATAACCCCTCGCATCTTCTGTTCCGTATTTTTTTCGGGGTCGGCCTTGGTTCGGGGCGGACCCCGAAAAGGTTGATCAAATCCTCCGCGTATTGTTTTTTATATGTCATACAATATTTTTTTATCTGATTTTATCGTACGCAACAAGTAGTATTTTTAATGAATGGGTTCCCTCGTGATTGATTTTTGTCCGTCGGCAAGGAAACAAAACCTATGAAATCCGTATGGCAGAAAGTCAAAGGCGCCATCGCGGCGCACACGCCGGCTCATATCTATAAAATGTGGATTGAGCCGGTTCAATTTTTAAAATCCACCCCGGACGGTATCGTGTTGGCCTGCCCGAACAATTTTTTAAAGCGGCATGTTCTCGACAACTTCGGCCTGCTGATTCGGGAGGAGCTCAACCGGGCGACGGGTTCCGACCTCAACTTTCTGCTGGAGGTCTCCAGGGGGAACGGCAACGGCGGGAAGTCCGGGCCTGAGGGGAAGGCAAAACCGGACCGGCAGCTGTTTTTGCCTCAGATGAACGTCAGGCCGAAGAACGGCCGGCTGCTTCGAAAGGACTTTACCTTTGATCGCTTTGTGGTGGGCGGCCATTGTGATTTTGCCTATGCGGCAGCCCTGTCGCTTTCTTCACAGAAACATCCCACGCATAATTCGTTGTTTCTGCTTTCCTCCACCGGCATGGGCAAGAGCCACCTGTCCCAGGCCGCGGGCAACAAGATCCTTTCTGCCTTTCCCAACGAGCGGGTGTTTTACGTCACGGCGGAGGATTTTACCAATGAGATGGTGGATGCGTATCGAAAAGGCAGCATCGATGAATTCAAGCGCAGATACCGGAGCGCCTGTGACGTGCTGCTGCTGGAGGATATTCACCTGCTGTCCGGCCGGACCCGAAGCCAGGAGGAGCTGGCCCTGACTCTGGATTATTTAAATGAGAACGGGAAAAAGATCATTTACTCCAGCAGCGTTTCTCTGGCGGAAATTCCGAAAATGAGCGACCCCTTGAAGTCCCGTATCGCCGACAGCCTGGTATCCGTGATCACGCCCCCGGACTTCAGGACCCGGGTTCGCATCCTGCAAAGCAAGGCCCGGGAGAAATCCCTCAAGGTTCCCCCCGAAGTGATCGAGTATATCGCCGATGAGATTACGGACAACGTCAGGCTTCTGGAAAGCGGCCTGATCGGGGTTACGACAAAATCATGCCTTCTCGGAATACCGATGGACCTGCCCCTTGCGAAAAGCGTGGTTAAGAATATCGTGACAACCCATAAACAGATTACGATCGATTCCATCAAAAAGGTGGTGTGCGGCCAGTTTGGTATTTCTGTCAAGGACATCACTTCGCGTTCCCGAAAACAGGTTTTTGCCCGTCCCCGCCAGATCGCCATTTTTCTTTCCCGGCGGCATACCGAGCACTCGATTGAAACCATTGGCAAACAGTTTAATCGATATCACGCCACGGTCATTTATTCCATCAATGCGGTTGAAAAGGAGTTGAAGACCGGGCAGCAGATGCATAAACAGATCGAGATTATCGAAAAGAAGCTGATTTCCGGAAGGTTTTGATTCGATGCCCCTTTCGTCATCGGTCTTTCGAAAAATTGAGCAGATCGTCGGAAAAGACCGATGCACCTGCGCCCGAGAGGAACTGCTCTGTTACGCCTATGACGCGACGCACCATGTGTATTATCCGGATGCGGTGGTGTTTCCAAAGGACGCGCAGGAGGTGTCCGCGGTGTTGCGGCTGGCCAACCAGGAGGGGTTCAGTGTCACCCCCAGGGGGGCGGGATCGGGCATGACGGGCGGTTCCCTGCCGGTCAGCGGCGGGGTGGTTATGGTGATGACCGGCCTCAACCGAATCCTGAAGATCGATCGGGACAACCTGATCGCTGTTGCGGAATCCGGGGTGGTTACCGGTGTTTTTCAAAAGGCGGTGGCCGAGGCCGGGCTGTTTTACCCGCCCGACCCCTCCAGTTCGGCTTTTTCAACCCTCGGCGGAAACGCCGCTGAATGCGCCGGCGGTCCGAAAGCGGTGAAGTACGGAGTGACCCGGGACTATGTGATGGGTCTGGAGGTCGTCCTGCCGACCGGAGAAATCATTCGAACAGGGGGCCAGACCACAAAGGGGGTCGTGGGGTTTGACCTGACCCATCTGATTGTCGGCTCCGAAGGCACCCTGGGTGTCGTCACGAAACTGATCCTTCGGCTTTTGCCCAAGCCCGAGGCGGTAAAAACCCTGACCGCTGTTTTTGACCGCATGGAGACCGCCGCGGAAACCATCGCGGAAATTATTCGGCAGGGAATCATACCCTCCACGATTGAGTTCATGGATAACGCCGCGATACGATGCGTGGCGGAGCATCTCCCGGGCGGTTTTTCGGTGGATGCGGAGGCGTTGCTCATCATCGAAGCGGACGGCAGCCCGGCCGAGGTGAATGATCAGATCGGCCGGATTGAAGCCCTGTGCCGCCGGTTCGGGGTGAGGGAAATGCATACCGCCAAGACCGCCACCGAGGTGGAAGCCCTCTGGAAGGCGCGCAAATCGGTTTCCCCGGCCTTGTACCGGTATGGGCCGGATAAGATCAATGAGGATATCGTGGTCCCCCGCAGCAGGATTCCGGACATGGTGGGAAAGATCAAGGCGCTGCGTCGCAAGACCGGCCTGATGATGGTCAGTTTCGGGCATGCGGGCGACGGGAATATTCATTTCAACATCATGCTGGACAAAAAGGACCCGGCACAGCTGAACAGGGCGAACCAGGCGGTTTCAGAGCTGTTTGACTATACCCTTCAACTCGGCGGGAGCCTGTCCGGGGAACACGGGGTGGGGATCACCAAATCGGACTACATGACAAGAGAGATCAGCCCGGAGGCCCTTGCCCTCATGCGTCGCCTGAAAGCCGCCTTCGATCCCGCCGGCATTTTAAATCCGGGTAAGATGCTGTTGTAGGGGTGTTGGGTTATTGCAGACGCAACGGGATATCCTGGTCCTCTGACAGCTCCTCCGGTTGCTCGATGGCGGATCGTCCTTGTTTTAAAACGGCGCACCGCAGCCGAAGCGCGCAGTATTTGCGGCAGACCGTCTTTTTGATATTAAACTCCCCTAAACAGTCAATCTCGGTATCCATTTTCAGGATCTCAAAAATTTTTTTCATCACGGGGGGTTGCCTCTCCGGCGCGCGCGACGGTCTGCCCGGCCTTCAGCAACGACCGCATCTCCTCATGGATCAGGCCGTTTGTGGCCAGTATTTGGATGTCGTTCATCTGGTAAGGGCTGCCGTGAAAATCGGTTACCACCGCGCCGGCCTCCTTTGCGATCAAGGCCCCTGCCGCCGTATCCCATGGCTTCAGGCTTTCCTCCCAGAACCCGTCAAAACGGCCGCAGGCCACAAAACAAAGGTCAAGGGCGGCCGAGCCCAGTCGGCGGATCCCCCCTGCGGCCGACAGGCAGGCTTCAAACCGGGAGATCAACGGCTTTATTTTCGAAGCCGCATCGTAGGGGAAACCGGTGACCAGCAGGCTGTTGGCAACGCTTCCCGTTCCGGATACTCGAATGGGCCGGCCGTTGAGGGTCGCCCCTTTCCCTGAGACGGCGCAGAACAGCTCCCCCGTGACCGGGTTTAAAACAATCCCCGTCGCGGTCTCATCCTCTACGGCAAAAGCGATCGAGATGGAAAAAAGGGGAAGCCCGTGGGCGAAGTTGGTGGTGCCGTCAAGCGGATCAATAATCCACTTGTACCGGGATGCGCTTTTTTTGTTGAGTCCGGTTTCCTCGGCCAGGATTTCATGGTCCGGAAACCTGGCCCGAATGGCCTGAATAATCTGTTTTTCAGATTCGATATCCGCCTCGGTCACGAGATCCGTCGGCCCCTTCTTGCGGACCGCCGTCAGCCTGCCCAGGCGGCTGTTCAGGATTTCGGCGCTTCGGTACGCAGCGCCGATCCCTGTATTTCGAATGGCTTCAAGATCGATACCCATGCCGCTTCATTAACCCGGAAGGATTCATGCCGTCAATCATTTAATCAGGCGTCCGGGTTGCCTTCCGGGAGATACCCTTCATACCCGTAGGCCAGGTTTTCAAAACGGGTATAGGTATCCATGAACCGCATGTGTTCCATCCCCAGCGGGCCGTTTCGCTGTTTGGCCAGATAGACCTCGGCGATCCCTTTTTTGGGGTTGTTTTCATCGGCATTGTAGACCTCGTCCCGGTAGATGAAAATGACCAAGTCGGCATCCTGTTCAAGCGCCCCGGATTCCCTCAAATCCGAAAGCTGGGGGTGCTTATCGCTTCGGTCCTCCAGCTTTCGGTTAAGCTGGGAAAGGGCGATGACGGGAATGTTGAGCTCCTTGGCCAGGCCCTTTAAGGATCTCGACATATCGGAGATCTCCAGATCCCGCCTTTCAAGCCGGCTTCGGGTCTGCATCAGCTGGAGGTAGTCGATGATGATCAGGCCGATGTCCTTTTCCATCTTAAGCCGCCGGGTCTTGGTTTTGATTTCCATAGAGGAAATTCCGGCCGTGTCGTCGAGATAAATCGGCGCATGCTGCAGCACGTCCGCGGCGTCGGTGATCCGTTCCCAGTCCTCGTCGTTGAAGAAGCCGTCCCGTATTCGGGCTGAATCGATCCGTGCCTCGGCGCACAAAAGCCTCATGGCCAGCTGCTCCTTGGACATCTCCAGTGAAAAAAACAGCACCGGCACCCCCGCCTCCACCGCCGCGTTTCTGGCGAAGTTTAAGGCCAGGGCGGTTTTGCCCATGGACGGCCTGGCGGCCAGGATGATCAGGTCGGATTTCTGAAACCCCGAGGTCAGGGAATCGAGCTTGGTAAATCCGGTGGGGATCCCGCTGATCAGGTTTTTGTTGCCCCGGCGCTCCACCAGGGCGTCGACGTTGGCCTCAATAATCTTGCCGATGGCGTAGTAAGCGGGTTTTAGTTTGTTTTCAGCGATTTCAAAAATGGTGCGCTCGGCAAAGTCGATGACCTCCTCCACGTCGGTGCCGTACTCAAGGCACCGGTTGGTGATGCTTGAAGCTGCCGAGATCATTCTGCGCAGGGCCGCCTTGTCCCTGACGATGGCGGCGTAGTTCCTCGCGTTGGAAGGCACGGGAGCGGTGTCCATCAGCCTTGCGAGGTAGGTGGCGCCGCCGATGTCGTCCAGTTGGTTCTTCCCTTTTAGATAATCGGCAAGGGTCACCAGGTCAACCGGTTCTCCTTTATTGGCCAGCGCGGTGATCGCCTCGAATATCTTCTGGTGGGCATTCCGGTAGAAGTCCTTCGGGGAGAGGATGTCAAGTATCTCCAAAAGGATGTCGTTGTCCAGAAGGATCGCGCTGATGAGGGATTCTTCAGCGTCGATATTCTGCGGCGGCAGTTTGTCGGTAAGCGAATCCTTGTTGCCGGACATGTTGCTCATGATCGTTGCTTCGTGCTTTTTCGAAAAGTTCGCCTGTTTTAAACCTGCCGGAAGAAAACAGGAACAGGCTCATCCCGACGCTGCAGGCCGTTGCGCCGCCGGTCCGCAGCCCGTCGTCATTCCTTTTGTCGAGGGGCGCGGATTTTTTTAGGACTCCTGCTCCGGAACCACCTCCACCGTGATTTCAGGCTTGATCCCTTTGTATATGCGGATGGGGACCTGATAGGTTCCGATGTTTTTAATCGGTTCATTTAACAGGATCATCTGTTTTCGCACCTCGATATTCTGTGCGGCCAGGGCCTCGGTGATTTCCCGTAGCGAAATGGATCCGTAAAGCCGTCCTTCCTCGGCGACCTTTGCCGGAATACGGCAGGACACCCCTTCCAGCCTTTTTGCCATTTCCATTGCGGTTTCACGTTCCTTGGCGATCTGAAGCTCAAGCTTGACCTTTTCCTGTTTCAGGATGTTACGGTTTTCGGGGGTGGCATAAATGGCTTTTTTTTGTGGGATCAAATAGTTGCGCGCATACCCCTTTTTGACCTCCACCTCGCTGCCGATAATGCCCAGTGCGTCGATCGTTTCTTTTAATATGACTTTCATGGTTTATCCTCCGCAAGCATAAATGCCTTGTAAAATGGGTCTAAAAAAATAAAAAAAGAGAATCAGCCTAACCGCCGGCGTTGTTTGCGCCGATCCTTCTGAATTTCAGCCACACGTCACAAAAACCCAGCCCGATAACAACAAAGATAAGTATCTGCTGAAGGGCGATAAAACTGTAGCATAAAAACCGAAGCGCCATGGGGATTTCCTTTTTCTGAAGGTAGAAGGATATCACCGCAATCCCCTGAAAAAAATAGAGCGTCATCAGCAGAATAAGCCCGTTGACGCCGATAAATTTAATCAGACCCACGGGCATCAGGATCATTCCGATCGCTCCGATAACCCCCCAGATCAGGATTTCCGGCGCCTCCCACCTGTTTAGGGCGAAAAACGCCGGGCTGAGCATCCCCTGGGGCCTTATGATGAAACGGACCAAAAGCAGGTTGAGCCACGCCGTACAAAGCAGCCCCGCGATCAGCAGTGAAGGAAGAATGCGAACCAGGACATACCGGATTTCATCCAAAGATTCCGTCAGGGTTCGAATGTTTTCCTCAGACATTCCCATTTTCTGGTACACCGCGACGCTGAGATTCAGATTTTTTTCGATATAGTCCGATACCACCCCCATGATCCCGAGGTTTGATGCGTTAGCGTAAAGCATCAGCAGAAACACCCCTGAAAACACCACCAGCGCGCATGCGTATCCGATTGTTTTTTCAATTGACAGCGCCTTCTCGATGAACTCCCCCATGGCAAATCCGAGAAGCATCATTGCGAGCAGGAAAAAGATATCCGCGGTCAGGCCGCCGGTAAAAGCCGCCGTGAACACCAGTGCCAGCAAGGCCACAACCGCCCCCGTCCTTCTGCCGAGCCTGATACGATAAAGGGTGATGGGCAGGGGTAAAAAGATAAAACATAAGAATCCGATTACCGGCAGGCGGATCGAAAGGACGCACATCAATGTTGAAAGCGCCGTCGCGCTTATGATGTTTTGATAGGGTCCTTGAAACCCTTTCGCTACGCCCCCTTCATTTTTTGGTGCCATCGGCCTTTATGCTGTTCGATGCCCGCCGTTACAGATCGTATGTGCCGACATAGGGCAGAAGCGCGATGGTCCGGGCCTTTTTGATGGCCCGGGCCAGTTCCCGCTGGTGTCTGGAACAGGTGCCGGAGATCCGCCGGGGGATGATTTTACCCCGTTCCGTGATGAAATATTTTAGGGTGTTTGAATCCTTGTAGTCTATTTTAAGGCTCGCGTCCGCGCAGAAACGGCAGACCTTGCGTCTGTGATAAATCTTCTTTTTGTGATATGCCGGCATGGACTCTATTCCTCTTTTTCGGTTTCGGGTTGAGCGGTTTGTTCCTCCTCGGCGTCAGACCCTTCCGCAGCCGCCTTATCCTCCGTAACTTCCGTGGCGGCGATCTCAGCATCCTCGGTCGGTTGGGTTTCCTCCTGGTCCTGGGGCTCTTCCATTTGCAGTTTTAATGCCTCCGCATCCACGTCCCTGTCCAGCAGGATGGTCATAAACTTAAGGATCCGGTAATCAATGCGGAAGAACCTTTCCATTTCGTCGACTAGCTCCCCGTTTCCGCAGTAATCCAGTCGTATGTAACGTCCATGCAGCTTTTTTTTGATGGCATACGCGAACTTCCGATCCCCCCAGTCGTCAAACATCAGCAGGGTGCCGTTTTTCTGAGGGATCATGGCGCGCAGCTTTTCAAAGATGGCCTCCTGATCATCCCCCCCGATGTCAGGGTCTAAAATAAATATCGTCTCGTACCGGTTCATGTTTTCTCCTTTTGGCTTGCAGCCCTGCACGCGGCAGAGCAAGGATTAAAGTCGTTTACCTCTCGCTGAAACGATTTTTGATACCACTCGAGAACTTCACTGTCAAGCGTTTTGAAACCCTTTTTGGAAACCCGTTTAAACAGGGTGGGTTTTGACCCATGGCGCGCCTCGGACCCGGCAAAACCGTTTCCAAAAGACCGGTTCGGCCTCTTTTTTTTAATGCTTTGTTTTTTAAGAGTTAAATGTTATGTATATTGCCGTCCGGCCTGCCCTTGTTTCACAGGCGCGTTGTAAAATAGGCGAGGATCAGCATGGCGAAAGCAGCAAACAAGAGGAAAACAAGACCCCGGGGATCCGGCATCAAGACCGGTATGGCGCCGGGAACAATGGTTTTCATCGGGGAACGGAAACAAGACCGGGCGGGCATCCATGTTATTGATTACAGCGAAACCCGCCTGAATGAACTGAGCGATGTCTCCGTGAATCAATGCCGGGCTTTCGCAAAAGCGCCCGGCATCACCTGGATCAACGTCACCGGCATCCACGACATCGGTCTGATCGAGGCGCTGGGAAAATGCTTTGATCTGCACCCCCTGACTCTTGAGGATATCGTCAACACCCGCCAGCGTCTTAAAATCGAGGAGTTTCCGAATTATATATTTATTGTGCTTAAAATGGCGGCGTTTAATGAATCAACAAACAGGCTCGACATCGAGCACGTCAGCCTGATCCTGGGGGAAAATTACGTGATTTCCTTTCTGGAGGACGCAGGGGATTTGTTTGACGCGGTGCGGGAGCGCATTCGGTCCGCCAAGGGCCGCATCCGATCGATGAAATCGGACTACCTCGCCTACTCCCTTATGGATGCCGTGGTGGACCATTACTTTCTGGCTGTTGAGCGTATCGGGGACCGGATCGAGGATATCGACGACCAGATCCTGGACCAGCCGAAACCGGAAAATATCAAAGAGCTTCATCGGCTGAAACGAGATATTCTCAGTCTGCGTAAGGCCGCATGGCCGCTTCGTGAAGGGATCGGGGCGCTTGAAAAGAGTGGGTCGGCGATGATACGTCCGGAGACCAAATTCTTCTGGCGGGATTTGTATGATCACACCATTCAGATCATCGACATGGTGGAGACCTTTCGGGATGTCCTCGGCGGCGTGCACGACACCTATTTATCCAGCATGGGCAACCGCATGAATGAAATCATGAAGGTGCTCACCCTCATCGCCACGATTTTCATCCCCCTGACCTTTATCGCCGGTGTGTATGGAATGAATTTCGAGTACATGCCTGAGTTGAAATGGCGTCTGGGTTATTGCATTATCTGGGGGGTCATGTTGGCCCTTGGCGTCGGCATGCTCGTCTATTTCAAGCGGAAAAAATGGTTCTAAAATACAGTGATTGTCTAACCGTCAGAAAGGAATTGGAATGAATTCGAAAACAAGGATCGGGATCATCATCTGCGACCGGTACCGCCGTTGCGCGGGCGGGAAATGCCTTAGAGCCATGAGAAACAGGGAA
>CAZFWD010000330.1:0-5482 GCA_964522535.1 uncultured Desulfonema sp. | reverse complement strand
GGCGGCGGGGCCGCGGGCATGAACGCCGCCATAGCGGCCGCGGACCGGGGGCACACCGTAACGATTTTTGAAAAAAACGACCGGCTGGGCGGGCAGCTTTACCTGGCCGGAGCCCCGCCCGGACGGGAAGAGTTTGCCGTATTGGCCAAAGACCTGGAGGTTCAGGTGTCTCTAAGAAATATCAAGGTTTTTCTGAACTCTTCGGTGGACGCCTCCGTTATCGATAAGGAAAAGCCGGATCATGTGATTCTGGCCGCTGGAGCGAGCCCCATGACCCCGCCGATACCGGGCATTGAGCTTCCCCATGTGGTTCAGGCCTGGGATGTGCTCTCCGGCAGGGTGGATGTCGGAAAACGGGTGGCGGTTTTAGGCGGCGGGGCCGTAGGGGTGGAGACCGCCCTGTTTATCGCGGAAAAAGGGACCCTGCCCCCCGATGTGCTGAAATTTTTGTTCGTCAACCGGGCCGAGGATACGGACACCCTCTATGACCTGGCCACCCGCGGAACCAAGCAGGTGACCTTGATTGAGATGATCGAAAAAATCGGCAAGGACTTCGGCAAGACCACCCGCTGGGGCATCATGCAGGATGTGTCCCGGGCCGGCATCATGGTTCGAGTGGCCACCCGGGCCAAGGAGATCACGCCGACCGGAATCCGGGTGGAGGCCGAAGCCGGGGTTGAGGAGATCCCCGCAGATACCGTGGTGATCGCGGCCGGGGCAAGGTCCAGCAACGCCCTGGCGCCGGTGCTTGAGGCCAAAGGCATCCCCCATGAGGTGGTGGGCGACGCCAGGGCCATCGGCCTGGCCTTTGATGCGGTGCATCAGGGGTATTTGGCCGGGCTTAAGGTTTGATGGCTTCGTAAAAAATCCAATATCTGCGTTGCGCTGCATCCCTCGGAATTTCACGTACGCCTCAGTACGCTGCATTCCTCGGGATTTGCGACGCATTGATCTTGAATTTTTTACTTTGCCATCCAGTTTTGACTTTTTATGGTTCCTTATACAGATATTCGGTTTTTCTGATCAGGATCGAAAGAATTAGATGCTGCCAGAATATGTAAAACATAAAAAGGAGCGGGAGGCCCTGGGCATTCCGCCGCGGCCGCTCACCGCGCAGCAGGTGAAGGCGCTCATTGCGCTGCTTGAGCGGCCTGAGGATTGGGACCAAGAGCTTCTGATGGATCTGATCTCTTGCCGGGTGCCTGCCGGCGCGGATGAAGCCGCCAAGGTCAAGGCGAAATTCCTCTTCGAGATCGCCGCGGGCAAACGACGCTCCCCGCTGATCCGTAAAGAGCAGGCGGTTTTTCTGCTTTCCACCATGGGCGGCGGCTACAACATTCCCCCGCTGATCGCGCTCCTCACTGACGAGGCCCTGGCCTTAAATGCCGCAGACGCGCTCTCAAAGGCGATTCTGATTTTTGACGCCTTTGACGCGGTGCTGGCCCATTCCAAAATAAACCCCCATGCCCATCGGGTGATGGAATCCTGGGCCCAGGCCGAGTGGTTTACGGCAAAACCCAAGGTTCCCGAATCCCTGACCCTGACCGTTTTCAAGGTGGACGGAGAGATCAATACCGATGATTTTTCACCGGCGGCCGAGGCCTGGAGCCGTCCGGACATTCCCCTGCATGCGCAAAGCATGTTGTCAAGGCGGATGGAAAATCCCATGGCGATGATCGTCGCCCTCAAACAAAAGGGGCATCCCCTGGCCTTTGCCGGGGATGTGGTGGGGACCGGCTCGTCCCGTAAGTCCGCGGCCAACTCCCTGATCTGGCACATCGGCGAAGACATCCCCTACCTTCCCCACAAGCGCCGGGGCGGCCTGGTGCTGGGCGGAAGCATCGCCCCGATATTTTACAACTCCCTTGAGGACGCGGGCGCCCTTCCCATCGAATGCGATGTTCGCCGTATTCAGAACGGGGATGTCATTCGGGTGTATCCCTATGCGGGGCGCATCGAGGATGCCGCCACCGGCAAGCTTGTGGCGAGCTTTCAACTCAAAACCGGCGTGCTTTTAGACGAGGTTCGGGCCGGCGGCCGGATTTTTCTGATCATCGGCAGAAGGCTCACCGAAAGCGCCCGGAACTCGCTGGGGCTTGAACCTTCAGATGTTTTTGCAAAGCCCGTGGTTCCTAAGAACACCGGCAAAGGGTTCACCCTGGCGCAGAAGATCGTGGGCCGGGCCTGCGGCGTTACCGGGGTCCGGCCCGGGGCCTATTGCGAGCCTAAAATGACCACCGTGGGCTCCCAGGACACCACCGGCCCCATGACCCAGGACGAGCTGAAGGAACTGGCCTGTCTCTGGTTTTCAGCCGATCTGGTGATGCAGTCCTTCTGCCATACCGCGGCCTACCCCAAGCCGGTGGACATTGACATGCATTCCACCCTTCATGATTTTATAAAAAGCCGCGGCGGGGTGGCGCTGTATCCGGGCGACGGCATCATCCATTCCTGGTTAAACCGCATGGCGCTTCCGGACACGGTCGGAACCGGCGCTGACTCCCACACCCGGTTTCCCGTCGGCATCAGCTTTCCGGCCGGTTCGGGCCTGGTGGCGTTTGCCGCGGCCCTGGGGTTTATGCCCCTGGATATGCCCGAATCGGTCCGGGTCCGGTTTTGTGGGAAAATCCAGCCCGGCATCACGATCCGGGATGTCGTCCATGCCGTGCCCTATGCGGCGATTCAGAGCGGCATGCTGACCGTTGAAAAGGAGGGCAAAAAAAACGTTTTTTCCGGCCGCATCATCGAATTTGAAGGCCTGCCCGACCTGACCGCGGCCCAGGCCTATGAGCTCACCAACGCCTCTGCGGAGCGCTCGGCCGCGGCGGCAACGGTCCAGCTCACCGCCGAGGCGGTTTCTTCTTTTTTAAAGGAGAACATCTCGATTCTGGAAAGCCTTGTGAAAAACGGGTACGGCCATGCGGAAACCATCAAACGCCGGATTCGAGCCATGAAGGCCTGGCTGAATCAACCGGTGCTGCTGGCCCGGGATGCGGACGCCGAATACGCGGCAATCCTTGAGGTCGATCTGTCAAAGGTGGTTGAACCGCTTCTGGCCTGCCCGAACGATCCGGATGACATCAAACCCTTAAGCGAGGCGGCGGGAACAAAAATCGACGAGGTGTTTATCGGTTCCTGCATGACCGGCCGGTCCCACTATAAGGCGGCCGGTGAGATTCTGAAGGGAAAAGGGCCTGTTCCGGTGCGGCTCTGGATCGCGCCGGCCACGCGAATGGATGCACAGGCATTGCAGGCGTCGGGGTATGACAACATCCTTGCCGGGGCCGGCGCCCGGATCGAAATCCCGGGCTGCTCCCTGTGCATGGGAAACCAGGCCCGGGTCGCAGACGGCGCCACGGTTTTTTCCACCTCCACCCGGAACTTTCCCAACCGAATGGGCGACAACACCGCCGTCTATCTCGGCTCGGCCCAACTGGCCGCGGTCTGCGCGCTCCTGGGAAGGATCCCCACAATGGAGGAATATGTGAGACACACCGCTCCCGGCCCCTTGCTCCAATGACCCATACGGCTTCCCGAGGGAGTCGAGATTCACCGCGTCGGATTCAGGGCCCAGAACCACCGGGTCCTTCCGCTGTTTTCGGTATAGGCCAGGTAATTTTTGTCCGTCCAGAACCGAATATTCCACTGGACAAACCCGGCCTCCCACCCGTTTTTTCCGGCAATCCTGGCGCTTAATTCCTCTATCGGGTCATGTCCGTTGGTTTCAAACTCCCCTTCGGTCTCAATGATGTCTTTGGACAGGATGTCAAAAATCAGGTGCATGCGCTTTTCGCCTTCCACCTTCATCCATTCATTATCGTCGCACAGGCCTTTCGCGCAGCGATGCTTGACCGCTTCCCATTCCTCGCTGATGGGCCGATAGGCCGCTTCCACAAAGGCGTTCATTTCCTCCGGGGTCAGACTCGATGTTCGAACAATGGCCTGGTTGGCGTCATATAGACGCCAGTCATCGGTGAGGATCTCTATGTCATATTCCAAGACATTCTCCCGAACGGTGGTGCCGGGAAACGGGGAGAGAAAATGATAGCCATGCGGGATCTGCAGCTCTTTTGCAAAATTTAGAGTGTCGTTTAAGGTGGCGGGAGACTCTCCGGGCAGGCCGACCATAAATGAGGCGTGCGCCAGCATTCCCACCTTTTTACAAAGCGCAACCGCTCTTCGAGCCTGGTCTAGAGTGATTCCTTTTTTGACCCGTTTGAGCATTTCCGGGTTGCCGGATTCAATTCCAAAGCTGACCGCATCGCAGCCGGTCTCCTTCATCAGCCTCAGGGTCTCCTCATTGACGGTATCCACCCGGGCAAACGCGCTCCAGGCGAATTTCAGGTTTCGGCTTCGGATCTCCTCGCACAAGGCCTTGACCCGTTTTTTGCTCGCCGTAAACAAATCGTCGGCAATATTGATGCGTTCAAACCCGTATGCCAGGATGGATGCGATCTCGTCCGCCACGCGTTCCGGGCTTCGGTGCCGGACCTTGAAGCCGACGATGCGCCGTCCCAGGCAGAAAATGCATTTATTGGGGCATCCCCGGCTGGTGATAATGCTGATGGGAAAGCCCAGGGCCTTGTATTTGGAAAGCGGAAGCAGGTGACGGGCGGGCAGCGGCAAAGCGTCCAGGTCCTGAACATGCTCCCCTTCTCCGGTGGTGATAAACTCCCCCCCCTCCAAAAAGGCCAGGCCTTTGATGGCGTGCCAGGCCGCTCTGTTGCGGGCCTGCGGCAGCCATTGCCGCAATGTATTTTCAGCCTCCCCGATAAAAATAATATCGATCTCCGGATATTTTCGCAGGGTGTTTTCAGGATCAAAGGATACATGAGGGCCGCCCATCATGGTGATGAGCGAAGGGTTGTGCTGCTTGGCGGTTTTTATGATTTCAACGGCATTCAGAAAGTTTAAGGTCACGGAGGTCGCGCCCATAAGCTCCGGATCAAACGCGTCCAGTTCACGCCTGAGTTTTTCGGGGGTGTATTGGCCGACAATATAGTCTAAGGTCCGGACCTCCGCGCCCGCGGCCTCGCAGGCCGCGGCGACATAGCAGACCCCCAGGGGCGGGGCGGGAAACTCTTCCAGCGGATACGGGGGAGCGATGATGGCGATCTTCATGGTTTTGTCTTTCCAAATCGGGTTTTGGGTTGTCTGTGATATACCGCTGAACCGGGTTACATTCATTCGCCCCCGCGGTTAGTCATACCCCATGGACGGCACCTCCACGATATCGGATGCCGGGACCAGGTCCACCTGTTTCTTGATCTCCGGCAGGACCTTGGCGAGCACTCGGTAGGTGATTTCATGGGGATGCCCGATCCCCACGGCCTTTCCATGGATTTGCGCGATATTGATGAGCTCGTCGATCTGTTTGCGGATGGCCTCTTCGGTCTGAATATTGTCCAAAAAAACATCCCGTTCCGCAAAGGGGACTTGAAACCGGGCCGCGGACGGCCTGCACTGGCTCCCGGCGCCGGTC
>CAZFWD010000329.1:0-12761 GCA_964522535.1 uncultured Desulfonema sp. | reverse complement strand
GGCCGTGTTCAAAATTTTCGCCAAAACCCTTGGCCGCAATATGGCCTCGGGCGATGTCGTCAATTTTTTTTGATGCCACCCCCGGCCGGATGGCGGCAATGGCTTTCTGCTGGGCGTCGTATACAATGGTAAACAGTCGTTTAAAAAAGGCGTCCTGTTTTCCCAGAACCAGGGTTCGGGTCATGTCGCTGCAGTAGCCGTTTAGTTTCGCGCCCCAGTCAAACAGCACCGGAACCCCGGCTTCAAGCACCCGGTCGCCGGGAATGGCATGGGGCAGGGCGCTGTTTTTTGAAAACGCTGCGATAACGGGAAATGAAAGGGACTGGGCGCCGGCGCTGCGCATTCGTTTTTCAAGCGCCCAGGCCGCTTGGGCCTCGCTCAAACCGGGCCGAAGAGAGGGAAGAAAGGATTGAAAGGCGGTTTCCGCCACGTCAACCGCCTTTCGAATGGCCGCGATCTCGTCCTCCTCCTTGATCAGGCGGATTTTTTCCAGCATGTCCGCCTGTTCTATAAGCTCAAGGGAAAGCCCTGCCGCCTCAACCTCAGCCTTTATTTTCGAATACATATCAAAAGAGATCCGCCGGGCCTCAAAGCCAAGACGCCGGGTTTTATATTTTTTTAAGAGGGAGGGGAGCTCCTTGGCCAGTCCGGTTTTATAGCAGACGACCTCGTAAAAGGGGGCTTCGGTTTTGGCCTGGATCTCATACCGGGAGTCGGTGGCAAGCACCAGGGCGTCCTCGGTGATCAGAAGCGCGCCGGCGGATTCGTCAAACTGGGTGTCCTCACCGGTGAAACCGCTCAAATACCGGCGGTTTTCCCCGGCCGATACAAGAAGGGCGTCCATCCGCTGCTTGCCCATCTTTTCGCGCAGCTTCGATATTCTGTTTTGAATCATGTCATTCCTTTTTTACAGATTAATCAAAATTGCCGTAAAATTCAATCCATAAAAAACTTGCATACCGGCATTTTCTGCATTAGGATATGACCACCTGGTCATTTTGGATGAAACAATTATGGAAATTTCAGTAAAAGATCACAGACTCTACGGCGTTCGGGAAAAGGTGCTCGCCGGCATGCGTCTCGATGCCGAAGACGGGGCCGCCCTGTATCGAAGCGATGATATCATCGGCATCGGGCGAATGGCCAACCATGTGCGTCAAAGGCGGCACGGGAAAAAGACCTATTACGTTTACAACCAGCATATCAATTACACCAATGTCTGCATCAACCGCTGCCGTTTCTGCGCCTTTTCGCGCAATGAAAAGGACCCTGACGCCTATGTCATGTCCGTCGATGATGTGAAAAATGCACTGCTTAAGCGGATTGAGGAGCCGGTGCGCGAGATCCACATGGTGGGCGGGCTTCATCCCTCGCTGCCGTTTGACTACTACCTGGGGCTGCTCAAGGTCATCAAGGAGATCCGCCCGAATGCGACGATCAGGGCGTTTACAGCGGTGGAAATCAATCATATCGAAAAAATTCCGGCCCTTCCATAAAGGACACGATTGCCGTCTTAAAAGCGGCCGGTCTGGGAATGATCCCCGGCGGCGGGGCCGAGGTGATGAGCAGCCGGGTCCGGGCAAGGCTGTTTCCGCGCAAAATCGGAAGCGAGCGCTGGCTTTCGGTGATGGCGGAGATTCATAAGTCCGGCCTGATCTCCAACGCCACCATGCTTTACGGGCATATCGAGACCATTTCCGAACGGGTCAGCCATTTGCTCCGCCTTCGTAAACTCCAGGACCGCACCGCAGGGTTCTGCGCGTTTATTCCCCTGGCGTTTCATTCCAAAAACACCCGTCTAAGCCATCTTCCGCCCACCACGGCGTTTGACGACTTGAAAAATATCGCGATTGCCCGCCTTGTCCTGGATAACTTCGACCATATCAAGGCCTACTGGGTGATGATCGGGGAAAAGCTTGCCCAGGCCGCGCTGTTTTTCGGCGCGGATGACCTGGACGGCACCATTATTGAGGAAAAGATCACCCACACGGCGGGAGCGACCTCGTCGGTCGGGCTTTCCCGCCAGGAGATTGAAGATATGATTCAAAGCACGGGGTTTTTTCCGGTGGAGCGGGATTCCTTCTACCACCCGATCCAGGATGCATGACGAAGGACCGGCCATGACGGAATTTTTAGAAATACGCAGGAAAATAGACGGCAACCGAAGGATCAGCGCAGAGGAGGCCCTGGCTCTCTATGATGAGGCGGATTTTCTGGTTCTTGCCGATCTTGCAGACAGAAAGCGTCGCAGGCTTCATCCGGAACCGGTGGTCACCTTTGTCTCGGACAGAAACATCAACTACACCAATGTCTGCGTGTCCGGCTGCGCGTTTTGCGCTTTTTACCGGCCGCCCGGTCACTCTCAGGGCTATGTGATTGATCCTTTGGAACTGCGGCAAAAGATTCAGGAAACCCTGAGCCTGGGCGGCACCCAGATCCTTCTTCAGGGCGGTTTGAACCCTGAACTTTCGCTGGATTACTACCTTGATCTGCTGCGCTCCATCAAAGAAAATTTTTTAATCCATATTCATGGATTCTCCCCGCCTGAAATCGTTTTTCTGGCAAAAAAGTCCGGGCTCTCCATTTCCGCGCTTTTAGAAAAACTGATTGAGGCCGGCCTGGACTCCATTCCGGGCGGCGGGGCCGAGATCCTGGTGGATGAAATCCGTAAAAAGGTTTCGCCCAATAAATGCTTGGCGGGGGAGTGGCTCGAGGTCATGCGCACCGCCCATCACCTGGGGCTTCGCACCACCGCCACCATGATGTTCGGGCATATTGAAAGCAAAGCCCATATCATTGAGCACATGATCAGGATTCGCGACCTTCAGGATGAAACCGGCGGGGTTACCGCTTTTATTCCCTGGAGCTTTCAGCCGAAAAACACCCGGATTCACGTCAAACCGGTCGACGCCGTGCAATACCTAAGGGTGCTGGCCCTATCCCGGCTGGTGCTCGACAACATCGACAACCTTCAGGCCTCCTGGGTGACTCAGGGGGATAAGATCGCCCAGCTTGCCCTGGCTTTCGGCGCGAATGATTTCGGCTCCACCATGATTGAGGAAAACGTGGTGGCTGCGGCAGGGGCCCAATTCCGGCTGCCGCAGGCTGAGATCATTCGACTGATCGAGGACGCAGGATACACGGCCAGGCAGCGGGATTGTTATTACCATGTCCTTGACCCAAAAGCCTGAAAAAAACAGCCGTGCCGTGATCCATCGGGCGGGCTGGGTGCTGATCGATCCCTGGACCGTTTATCCAGACGGATGGGTTCAAATCGAAGCCGGAAAAATCGCCCAGGCCGGCTATGGCGCTTTGCCAAAGGATCATGGACAAATCGTCGATCACGGCCCCGGCGTTTTGATGCCGCCCCTGGTTAATGCCCACACCCACCTGGAGCTTTGCGCGCTCAAGGGTAGAACAACCATCGCTCGGGGTTTTATCGGCTGGATCGAATCGATTATCTCCCTCAGGCAGGATTTGGATGAACAAACCCAGGTTCTGGCCGCGGTACAAGGCATCGCGGAAATGATGGATTCCGGTACCCGGGTCATCGGGGAGATCGCCACCCAGGGGTTAAGCCGGCAGATCTTTTTAAACTCCCCCCTTTGCGGAATCTGGTTTAAGGAATACCTCGGGTTAAGCCTTGAGAATGAGCCGGTCTGTGAGCGGATCAGCCCGGGCAGGGCAATGTCTGTGGCCGGGCACGCGCCGCATACCACGGCAGCCGAGGTTCTGGTTCGACTCAAGCAGGCGGCCCGGGATTGCGGTCTGCCGTTTTCCCTGCATCTGGCCGAATCCGAGGATGAACTCTTATTTTTAACCTCTGGAAAAGGCGCGTGGGCGGATTTTCTTTGCCGGCGGGGAATCGACGGCTCTGTATGGAAAACACCGGGAAAGCACCCGGTTTCATATGTTGACGATCTGGGGATTCTGGATGAAACCACCCTGGCGGTTCATCTGGTTTTTGCTCAAAAAAAAGAAATTAAACTTTTGGCTGAAAAAAAGGTCAAGGTCTGCCTCTGTCTGCGAAGCAACCTGAACCTGCACGGCAGGATGGCCGATCTTTCCGCCATGATGAAGGCGGGGATTCAGCCCTGCCTTGGCACCGACAGCCTGGCAAGCGTAGCCTCCCTGAGCATGTTTGATGAAATGGCGTTTGCGGCGCGGAGGTATCCGGGCATAAAGGCTGCGGATATTCTCGCCATGGCGACGGTAAACGGAGCAGCCGCTCTCGGTTTAGATGAGCGCTTCGGGCGCCTGGCGCCGGGGTTTGACGGCCGCATGATCTATGTTCCGGTCAAGGCCTCACGCCCGGAGGACCTTCTTGACGCGATTGTAACCGCTGATTTTAAGGGACCCATAACCGGTATTGATGGAAACCGCAGAAAAAACGCATCGGCTGAACACGGTGAATGATTCGAACACGGTTGTTAGGATCGGACGCATTCGATACATCAACACGGATCCGGTCTACTACGGATTCGACCGCCACGGCCTGCCCCGGGGGGTTCGAATGATCAGCCGGCCGCCGGCGGAACTCAACCGAATGATGGCCGCAGGCGGCCTTGACGTCAGTCCGGTTTCTTCCGCGGCCTATGCCGAAAACTTCAAAGATTGGCTGATCCTTCCGAATCTGTCGGTCTCCTGCTTTGGAAAGGTCATGAGCGTGATTTTGGTGAGCCGACATCCGTTTCAGCAACTTGATGGCAAGACGGTCCTGCTGACCGATGATTCGGCCGCTGCGGCGGATTTGGTCCGGCTCATTTTCGCGCTGAGCCGGATTCGACCGGTGTTTAAAAAAGGAAAAATCAAATCCCCTTTGGATCTGATGGAATCCGCCCAGGCCGCCCTGGTCATCGGGGATGCGGCCCTGGCGTATGACTGGGAAGGCTGGTTTCCTTACGTCTGGGACCTGGGCGGCATGTGGCATGACATGACCGGCCTGCCGTTTGTGTTTGCGCTGTGGACGGTCCGGCGAAGCTTTGCGGAACAATACCCTGAGACGGCCTCCTGGGTTTTGGATCTGCTTTACGCCTCCAAACATGAGGGCCTGACGCATATGGGGTCGATCGTGGACAAATCGGCCGAAAGGGTGGGAATCAGCCGGCAACGCTGCCGCAGGTATTACAGCCATCTGGAATATCGCCTCAAAGCGCCGCAATACCGCGGTTTGATCGCCTTTTTTGAAGGGTTGCACGCCGTGGGGCTGATTGCACAAAAACCAGAGATCTGTTTTTTTAAACCCCCTGCTCAGCGGTCCGCCGCCGGGGGTTAACCGCAGGCGAAAAGGGTTTTATCGCTTTTCGGAAGGATTTTTTTCTGCCTTGCTTTTGAAAACAGGGTGTAGACCGCTTTTTCCCCGATCTCCCCCAAATCCAGGGAGAACGCGTTCACATACAGGTTGATATGCTGCTTGATCACCTCGTCCGAGAGCTCCTGGGCATGTTTGCGGATATAGCCATCGGCCTCGGAAGGATGGGCATGGGCGTATTCAATGCTTTTTTTAATGGCTGCCGCAGCGGCCAGGACAACCTCACAGGGGATATCCCGGCGCGCGGCAATGCCGCCTAAGGGAACCGGCAGGCCGGTTTCCGCCTCCCACCAGGCCCCCAGGTCCAGCAGGCAGGAAAGCCCGTGGTTTTGATAGGTGAACCGTCCTTCATGAATGATCACCCCGTAATCGAATGTTTTTGCCTGCACCGCCGGCATGATTTGGTCAAAGGGCAGGACCGCGACATTCAAGGGTTTTTCCATATACAGCCGCAAAAGAAGGGCCGCGGTGGTCCACAGGCCCGGCACTGCGATTGTCGCGGTGTTCAGTCCAGCCGGATTAACCCCTTCGCGCGCGACAATCAGCGGACCGCAACCCCTTCCCAGGGCCGCGCCGGTGCGAAGCAGCCCGTAGCTGTCCGCCAGATGCCCCATGGCGGCAAAGGAGAGTTTTGAGAAATCATACCTGCCATTTTTTGCCGCCTGGTTCAGCTGCTCGATATCCATAAGATGGGTATTGAACCCGAGGCCTTTGCCGTCGATTTTTTGATGCGAAAGCGCATAGAAGCTATAGGTGTCATTGGGGCAGGTGGAATAGGCCAGTGATAAAATATTATTCATTAACAGATATTTATATTATTTTTTATAATCAACCGCTTTAATTTTTTCGTCTTCCAGATGCTCAATCAGGGCGCAGACCGCCTTTGTGTTGTTTTCACAGGCCGATTTCAGGTCCCAGGTTGCTTTTTTGCGCTGCCCCACGAGGTTGCTTGCCGCTCGAATTTCAAGAAACGGGATCTCATAAAGGGCCGCCACATGAGCGGCTGCGGACCCCTCCATCTGCTCCATGCAGGGCTTAAAATTTCTGTAAAGGCTTTCCGCACGCTGATCTGTGGCGGTGATGGTCGACACCGTAATAAAGCGCCCCTTTTTCACGCAAATTCCCGATGATGAAAGTTCGGCAACCAGCACACGGTATACGGCATCAACACTTTCCGAATGCAGCGGAAACCGGTTTTTGTGTTTACCGCTTTTGTTTTCAAGGATTGCAAAGGGAAGCGCTTTAGGCCGATACGGATTCGATGGATTTTCAATCCCTGTCTCAACATGGATTTCCTCTGTGGCGATGGCGATATCCCCGATGCGAAGACCCGATTGTTCAAAGGCCCCGGCGCAGCCGGTCTGAAGGATCAGGGCAGGGCGGTTTGCTTCAACCGCCGCGGTGAGCGCCTGGGCGGCGTTGACCATGCCCGGGCCTGTGGCAAGCAGCCTGACGGCGGTCCGGCCAAGGATGCCGGATAGAATTCGCCGTCCGCCGGTATGCGATACAGAGCGGTTTTTCAGCCTGCTTGCCAGCCCGGAAAGCTCCGGGTCCACCGCCGCGGAAATCAGAACATGCGCTCCATCCGCTGCTTGGAAAACCCCCTGGTTTTCGATCCCCAGACAGATCGTTTCCACCACCTGCCTTGCCCGGTATTCGGCGTTATCAAATGAGCCTTTGTAGACCCCGAGCCCGGCATCCAGGTGGACGACGGTGAGCGCCTGCAGGAACCGGTCCATCACCGCGTCTAAAACAAAACAGGCCTGGTCGATATCCATTCCGTCCTTAAGTTCGCGCCGTTCGCGGGCGGCTTCAAGCAGGGATCGAAAATATGCCATGCTGTATCTGCGAAGGGAGATCAGCATGTCGTCGCGAAAGGGGGCCTTCGGCTCAAACAACACCCTCAGGTAAAGCCGGTAGAGAAGCGGGTGCTGATTCACAAACCGTATGCCGGCGAACAGGATCTGCGTCAGACGGGTTTTCAGGTCCGCCTCGGCGGAGCGGTTTCGAATGGTTTTCAGATAGGTTTTGACCATCTCCACGGAGTGGTCAAACACAAACAGAAACAACCCCCGTTTATCGCCGAAATACTGGAATATGGAGCCCTTGGCGATGCCGAGGCGCTCCACCATGGCGTTGATGCTGGCCCCGTTAAACCCCTTGCTGCCAAACTCCTCCATGGCGACCTGAATGATCCGGTCCTGCTTTTTTGGGGCGAGGTTGAAAAACCTGCTTTTTGGGATTTCTGCCATTTTGAATGCTTTTTTTAAAAATGATCCGCTGATCTGAAATTATCATTATTTTTCGATAACTTCCAGATAAATTTTTCTTGAACAATTCATGGGGTGCTGATAGTTCTAACAAAAAACCATCAAACCAAAAGGGGATGATTTTGGCGAAAAAAGCGTTAATCACCGGCATCACCGGGCAGGACGGCGCCTATTTGGCGGAGTTCCTTTTAAGTAAAGGCTACGGCGAGGTTCACGGCATCAAACGGCGATCCTCCCTTTTTAACACCCAGCGGGTGGATCACCTCTACCAGGACCCGCATGAAAAGGGGTTGCGGTTTTTGATGCATTACGGCGACCTGACCGATGCCACCAACCTGGTGCGCATCGTTCAGGAGGTTCAGCCGGATGAGATCTACAACCTGGCGGCGCAAAGCCACGTTCAGGTTTCCTTTGAGACCCCCGAGTACACGGCGAACGCCGACGCCCTGGGCACCCTTCGTCTCCTGGAGGCCGTTCGCATCCTGAGGCTTGAAAAGAGGGTTCGATTTTACCAGGCCTCCAGTTCCGAGCTGTTCGGTAAGGCCCAGGAGATTCCCCAGTCCGAAAAAACCCCGTTCTACCCCCGCTCCCCCTACGCCTGCGCCAAGCTTTACGCTTACTGGTGCACGGTGAATTACCGGGAGGCCTATGGTCTGTTCGCCTGCAACGGCATCCTGTTCAACCACGAATCCCCCATTCGCGGAGAAACCTTTGTCACTCGAAAGATCACCCGGTCGGCCGCCCGGATCGCCCTGGGGCTTGAAACCCGTCTGTATCTGGGCAACCTGAACGCCCGAAGGGACTGGGGGCACGCTCGGGATTTTGTGCGCGCCCAGTGGCTGATCCTTCAGCAGGATGAACCGGATGATTATGTCATCGCCACCGGCGCCCAGCATTCGGTGCGCGAGTTTTGCGAAAAGGCCTTCGAAGAGATCGGTATTCGACTGCGATGGGAAGGGAAGGGGGCCTTCGAAAAAGGTCGGATCGATGCTGTCTTTGAATCCGGCGCCCTTTCCGGCCTGCCGGTAGGGCATCGCCTCGGCAAACTGAAAAAGGGTCAGGTGCTTGTTTCCGTGGATCGGCGCTACTTCCGACCCACCGAGGTGGAAACCCTTCTGGGGGATGCCTCCAAGGCAAACCACAAACTCGGCTGGTCCCCGGAAATATCCTTTGAGGAAATGATTGCAGAAATGGTGCGCCACGATCTTTCAGAGGCTGTTCGAGAGGCGATCTGCCGCAGAAACGGATTTCCCCTGCCGCAAAGCTGCGAGGCCCTGATGTGAAAGACGTCTATGTGATGGACGTTTAATGGAAAAAACGGCAAAAATTTATATCGCCGGGCATAGCGGGCTTGTGGGCTCGGCCCTGGTCAGACGGTTTGAGGCCGGCGGGTTTGACAACCTGGTGACCCGAAGCAGTTCGGCGCTTGACCTTCGAATCCAGGCGGATGTGGCGGCCTTTTTCGAAGCCCAAAGACCGGAATACGTCGTACTGGCCGCAGCCAAGGTGGGCGGTATTTTAGCCAACACCACCTATACCGCGGAGTTTATCTACGATAACCTGACCATTGAAACAAACATCATCCATGCCTCATGGAAAACAGGGGTGAAGCGCCTGATCTTTCTGGGGTCCTCATGTATCTATCCCCGGGAATGCCCTCAGCCGATCAAGGAGGAATACCTGCTCACCGGGCCGCTCGAGACGACCAACGAGGCCTACGCCATCGCCAAAATCGCAGGCATTAAAATGTGCCAGTTTTACAACCGACAGTATGATACGAGGTTTTTCGCCCTCATGCCCACCAACCTGTACGGGCCAAACGATAATTTCAACTTAGAGACCAGCCACGTGCTGCCGGCCCTGATTCGAAAATTTCATGAGGCGAAAATCGCCTCCGCCCCGACCGTGCCGGTGTGGGGAACGGGCACGCCCAAAAGGGAGTTCCTTCACGTGGATGACTGCGCAGACGCCTGCCTGTTTATTCTGAGCCTTTCTGATACGATTTTTGATTTTCTGGTTGGGAGAGACCGGCCTCCGCTGATCAACATCGGCTGCGGCAGGGACAACACCATTGCGGAGCTGGCCGGCCTGATCAAAAAAATCGTCGGTTATTCAGGGCAGATCGTTTTTGATTCCGCAAGACCGGACGGAACCCCTCAAAAGCTGCTGGATATCTCGCGGCTTTCCGCACTTGGATGGCGGCATGCCATCCCTCTGCAGGAAGGGATTGAACGCACCTACCGCTGGTGCTTGGAAAACGGCGCGTTTCGCAACGAATCTTGAAGACGGGCCGGTATTTCCCGACTACTCCTTTTCGCTGTTCGCCGCGTCAATGATTTTCTGGGCGAGCTGGGCCGGGACCTCATCGTAGTGGGAGAACTTCATGGAAAAAACGCCGCGGCCACCGGTCATGGATCTTAGATCCGGGGTATAGGTCAACACCTCCGCCATGGGCACATAGGCACGCACCACCTGATATTTTCCCTTGGTATCCATGCCGAGCACCCTGCCGCGCCGGCCGTTTAGATCGCCCATGATGTCGCCCATGAACTCATCCGGGGTGATGACCTCGATCTCCATGATCGGCTCCAGGAGAGCCGGGGCGGACTGCTCCATCCCTTTTTTGAATGCCAGCGAACCGGCGATTTTAAAGGCCATTTCGGAAGAGTCTACGGAATGAAAGGATCCGTCATCCAGGACGGCGCGAAAATCAATGCATGGATAACCGGCCAGCACCCCTTTTGCGGCAGCCTCGATGATTCCCTTTTCCACCGCCGGAATGTAGGTTTTTGGAATGGCGCCGCCCACGATTTTATCCACGAACTCAAACCCCTGGCCCCGGGGCAGGGGTTCGAACTGCACCCAGCAGTCGCCGAACTGCCCGTGCCCGCCGCTCTGTTTCTTGTGGCGTCCCTGAACCCGCACCTTTTTTTTGATGGTCTCCTTGTAGGGGACCTTTGGAATGGAAAGGGTCACCTCCACGTTGTATTTTCGTTTGAGTTTTTCCACCGTCGATTCGATATGGACCTGGCCCATGCCGGTAATGAGGGTTTCACGGGTTTCGTCGTTGCGCTCAAGCCGCAGCGCCGGGTCCTCTTCCATCAGTCTGGCCAGAGAGGAGTAGATCTTATCCTCGTCTCCCTGGGTTTTGGGAACAATCGCGTAGGAAACCGCGCCCTCCAAGGGCTGGGCCGCCTTATACTGAATTTTATGATCCGGGTCGCACAGGGTGTCTCCGGTTTTGGTTTCCTTGAGTTTGGCGACCGCGACGATGTCTCCGGGAAGGGCTTCATTGACCGGCTGCTGCTCCTTTCCGGCCAGCCGAAGCAGCTGGCTGAATCGTTCCTTTGCGTCCCGGTTGGGATTAAAAAAGGTTCCGTCAGCGCCGAGCTTTCCGGAAAAGACCTTGAACACCGTGAGGCGTCCGGCATAGGGGTCTGCGATGGTTTTAAACACAAGCGCTGAAAAGGGGTCATCCGGATTCGGCTTGCGCAGCAGCGGGTTTTCGGTATTGGGCTCAAAACCGGTTTTTTCGCCGGCGTCCGAAAAAGAGGGCATGGCGTCGGCGATAAAATCACAAAGCAGGTCCACACCGATACCGAGGGCGGCGGACCCGCACAGCACCGGCACAAAGGTCCGGTTCAGGGTGCCCTTGCGCAGGGCGGCCTTTATCTCCTCATCGGACAGGGATTCCCCTTCCAGGTATTTTTCCACCAGCGCGTCATCGGCCTCGGCGATATTTTCAATCAAGGCCTCCCGCTCCTTTTGAGCGGTCTCCAGCATGTCCGAAGGAACTTCGGCCGGTGTCGATTTTAAGTCTTCATACAGGTACGCCTTCATCTGAATCAGATCCACGATGCCCTTGAATCCCGCCTCTTTGCCGATGGGAAGCTGAAGCGGAATCGGTCTGGGCTTGAAAATCTGCGCGGCATCCTTAAAGGCGGTCGCAAAATCCGAGCGTTCTCTGTCCAGTTTGTTGATGAAGATGACCCGCGGCAGGTTGAACTCATCGGCAAACTCCCAGGCCTGCTCGGACTGGACCTTGACCCCGTCGATGGCGTCGATGACCACCACAGCGCCGTCCGCGGCCTGAAGGCTGAGCCGGGTGTCGGAAAAAAAGTTTTGATCCCCGGGGGTATCGATCAGGCTGATGGTGTGTTTATTCCAGGTGAACTGATGAAAACCGGAACTGATGCTGGCGCGGCGTTTCAGCTCTTCGGGTTCGAAATCCATCGCCGTATTCCCCGCGTCCACGCTTCCCAGACGTTTTGTGGCGCCGGCGCCGAAAAGCATCACCTCGGCCAGGGAGGTTTTGCCCGAGCCGCCATGTCCGATCAGTGTGATATTCCTTAATTTTTCTGTCATCTCAGGTGTTTATCTCCTCTCTTCAAAAATGTTGAACCCACCCCGAATTATAAATGTAAATTTTTATATACATCCCATGAAAAAATCAAGCCCAAAAAAATTTATATGATTGCAAACAGTTGTTTACTGCTTTCGGGGTCCTCGGGAAGCCGAAGGTCGATGAAAAATTCCCGGTTGCCTTTGGGTCCGAGGATCGGAGAGGGGATCACCGGCCCGCAGATGAACCCGGTTCGGGTAAAAAAAGAGGAAAGATCTTGAATAATTTTTTGTTGCAGGACCGCATCCCGCACCACGCCGCCTTTGCCCACCTGGCCTTTTCCAGCCTCAAACTGGGGCTTGATCAAGGCCAGGGCCTTTCCCCCTTTTTTTAAAAATTCTTTAACCACCGGCATGACGATCCGCAGGGAGATAAAAGACACGTCAATAACGGCCAGGTCAAAGCATACAGGAAAAAAGTCGGGCTTTACGTACCGAATGTTGGTCCGTTCGATCACAACCACTCGGGGGTCCTGGCGCAGCTGCCAGTCCAGCTGGCCGTATCCCACATCCACGGCGTAAACCGCTTTGGCGCCGTGCTGAAGCAGGCAGTCCGTAAAACCGCCGCTGGATGCGCCCACGTCTAAGCATATCCAACCGTTGATTTCCAGGTGAAGGGCTTGTATGGCATGCGCAAGCTTGATCCCGCCCCGGCTGACAAAGGAGGGACCGGGCGTCCTTTTAGTGATCACCGCGTCTTCGGAAACCCTTTCGCCCGGTTTGTCCATAAGCCGACCGTCCGCGAGGATATCCCCGGCCATGATCAATGCCCGCGACTT
>CAZFWD010000328.1:0-10344 GCA_964522535.1 uncultured Desulfonema sp. | reverse complement strand
GCTCTTGAACCAAGTCCGCAGACTGGAAGAAAACCGCAAAAGGCTTCGTCGGGAAATCGAGGGCCTTGAGCAAAGCAGACAGACCTACCGCATGCTGGTGGAGAACCTGCCGGACATGATCTGGATCATGTCCGCGGACCGGTTTAAGCTGAAATACCTGAGCCCTTCCGCAAAACTGCTGACCGGATATACGGTTGAGGAGGCAATGGGAAAATCCTTTCAGGATATTCTCTCTTCAGCCTCCTATGCCAAAGCCGCGGCATACTTTAGCGAAGAGATTGAAAAACTGAAAACCGACAAAACCTTGAGGACAAAAACCCATACCCTGGAGCTTGAATACATCCTCAAGGACGGTTCCTCAAAATGGGTCAGCATATCCGCCCGGCCCATATTCGATGAACATGATACCCTGATAGAGATCATCGGTGTTTCCAGGGAGATCACAAAACAGATAGAGGCCCAGAAGGCCCTTAAAAAAAGCGAGGAACGCTATCGGACCCTGTTTGAAACCTCAAGGGATACGATCTATATCACCACTCGGGAAGGCCGGTTCGTTGAAATCAATACAGCCGGTCTTGAACTCTTCGGTTATACAAAAGAAGAAATTTTTAAGGTAGACCTGAAGCAGATTTATTTTAATTCCGATGATCGGGAGAAATTTAAGAAAACCGTTGAGCGCGAGGGCTATGTTCGGGATTATGATGTGAGATTCCGAAAAAAGGACAATACCCCCATCGACTGCCAGATCACCTCAACCCTCTGGCGCTCGGATGACGGCGACATTCTCGGCTACCAGGGGATTATTCGGGACATCACCGCCCAAAAGCACATGATGGCCCAGCTTCACCAGGCCCAAAAGATGGAAGCCATCGGCACCCTGGCCGGCGGGATCGCCCACAACTTCAACAACCTGCTGATGACGATTCAGGGAAACACCTCCCTGGTGCTGATGAAAACCCGGCCGAGTGATCCGAATTTTCAAAGATTAAAAACCATTGAAAAGCAGATTCAGTATGGATCGGACCTGAGCCGCCAGCTTCTCGGGTTCGCGCGCAGGGGATTGTACCAGCTTAAAACGATTGATCTCAATTCCCAGATCCAGGCCAGCGCCGCGATGTTTGCCGGCGCAAAAAAGGAAATCACCATCCAGACCCGATTCTTTGATGGACTCTGGGCGGTGGAGGCGGACCCCGGCCAGATGGACCAGGTCATGTTAAACCTTTATGTGAACGCCTGGCAGGCCATGCCGGGGGGCGGCACGATCTATATTCAGACGCACAATATGACCCTCGGCAGATACCAGTTGGCCCCGTTTCAGTACAGACCGGGCGACTACGTAAAGATCAGCGTGACGGATACGGGAGTGGGAATGGATGAGACGGTCAAACAGAAGATATTCGAACCCTTTTTCACCACCAAGGACCCTGGGCAGGGGACCGGGCTCGGGCTCTCATCGGTTTACGGCATCGTAAAAAATCATGGGGGGTATATTACCGTCTACAGCGAGCCCGGAAAAGGGTCCACCTTTAATATCTACCTGCCAGCCACGCAAAAACCGATAGAAGAGCAGGAAAAAAAGGATAGCCTTTTGCCCATGGGCGATGAAACGGTTCTTCTGGTGGACGACGAGCCGATCATTCTCGAAATCGCTCAAACCATGCTGTCCGAACTCGGATACACGGTTTTAACCGCCGACAACGGAGAAACCGGCATCGATCTTTTCGAGCGGCACAGGGAAGAAATCGATGTGGTGATTTTAGACCTGATCATGCCGAAAATGAGCGGGGCGGAAACCTTCGATAAAATAAAATCCATCGACCCGGCCGCCAGGGTCCTGCTTTCCAGCGGCTACAGCAGAAACGGTCAAGCGGAAGATCTTCTGAAAAAGGGATGTAGCGGGTTTATTCAAAAGCCTTTCAACATCTTTGAGCTCTCAAGAAAGATCAGGGAGGTGCTTGACGAAAGCGGCATCCCCCGCCCACAGCAGTGAGAACAGCCGAAGCATCCGGCAGGCGGAACCGCGCTATCTATTTTTAAAAGGATGGAAGTTGAATACGTGCGACAAAAACGGGAAAAATTGAATAAATGCATTGCATATTCTTTATAAGTATGATTATCATACATTCATGGAAAATATGAACGTTGCCCCTATCCTGCCCCGTGCGGCCGCTATCGCCGTTGAACGGGCCATCCGTATTGCTCCGGTAGTGGTGGTGCTTGGCGCCCGTCAAACCGGCAAAACGACCTTGTTGCGGGAACTGCCCCTGCTAAAAAAACGGCTCTACCTTTGCCTCGACGACTTTGATCTGCGCATCCAGGCCGAGGCAGAACCTGAAGCGGTGGTTGCCAGGGCTCCCCGCCTGATCCTCGATGAGGTGCAACGCGCCCGCAATCTGCTTATTGCCGTCAAGCGGGCCGTAGACGCCGACCCGGACCGCACGCCCGGCCGTTTTGTCCTTACGGGATCGGCCAATCTGCTGATGATGGAAAGCATCGGCGAAACACTGGCCGGCCGGGCCGTGTACGTTACCCTCTGGCCTTTTTCCCGGTGTGAACGATTGGGGTTGGGCCGGTTCGGCATATGGGACGAGCTTTTGACAGCCCCGTTTTCCGGCTGGCGTGAGCTCGCAGATGGCCGGCAGGCCCAGGCCGAGGAGTGGCGCGTCGCCGTCCGCCTCGGCGGATTACCGGTTCCTTCCTATCGGATGACCGCCGACGCGGATCGTGCGCTCTGGTTCTCCGGTTATGTTCAGACCTATCTGGAGCGCGACTTGCAGACCCTGCGCGCCGTTGAAAACCTGGCCGATTTCCGTCGCCTGATGCGGGCCGCCTGCCTGCGCATCGGCAATATCGTCAACCAAACGGAATTGGGCCGCGATGTCGGAATCGCCCAACCCCAGGTACACCGGTTTCTCAATCTCATGGAGGCCAGTTATCAGGCCGTGCGTCTGCCGGCCTATGCCGTGAACCGAACCCGCCGTCTCATCAAGGCGCCTAAACTCTACTGGAGCGACACGGGGCTTGCCCTTTTTCTGGCCGGTGAGAACGAGCCGCGCGGCGCGCATTTGGAAAACCTGGTGCTCACCGATCTTCTGGCCTGGCGCGACATTCAGGCACGGCGGCCCGAGGTGCTTTACTGGCGGACGGCCACGGGGGTTGAAGTGGATTTCGTTATTGAGACACCCAATCGGCTGCTGCCCATCGAGGTGAAAGCGTCGGAACGGGTGACGACTTCCGATGCCAAGGGGTTGGAAACCTTTCTGGACGAATACCCGGATCTTACGGACGGCGCTCTGCTGCTCTATACCGGCCGACAGACCTTCCCGCTTACGCGTCGGGTGTTGGCGGTCCCCTGGTGGAAGATCATCTGATGATCAAGGGCGGCAGAAGCTATCGGTGCATGAAGGATATGAATTGCTTTTCATTTGTCGTCTAAGTGAAAGACGCCCGATTTTTTAAGCCGCCAGACGCAGGCCCGGCGGTTTTTTGTCGGCGGGAAGATCGTCAGGCAATCGTTACCCAGTTTTTCCTGGATCATGCCGCACGGGCAGCAGAAATAGGGCACCCCCTTTTGATCAAACGACCAGGCATGGGCTTTCTGAGTCCGCCCCAGGCCATAGGGCTTGCGCTGGGTAAATCGGTTGACCATGGCCGGAAACATGCGCTCTATCAAAGCCTCGGGAAGGGGAATCCGGCGGGCGGAGAACACCACCGCCGCGGTCTCCAGTTTCTCCCACCATTTTCGAAACAGGCCCTGGGGCCGGGTGCTTTTGGCGCGAATCAGGCGGCCGCCGCTGCCGCAGGGGCGCAGGTAAAATACGATTTCCGTATCCGTCTCGGAAATGGAAAATCTTCCCGAATACCGGCCGGTCCCGTTGCAGTTGTCTGTTCCGAAAATGTGAGTGGCCAGAAAAACCGCCTTCTCCGAAACCGGCATTTGCGCGAGCTTTTGTACAAACTGGCGCAACACGCATGTTTCATACTGCCTGTCCAGGGCCTCCGCGAGTGCGGCCTCGCCCCCCTGATCCGCGATAAAGCTCAAGGTGGCGGCCAGCATGTTTACATACAAATCGTGCAGCACCAGAAACTCGTCCTTGACCTCGGCGCAGAGCTGCTGGGCAAGCCTCGCGTTGCCGGCCTCAAGCGCCTCGATGATCCGGTCGGTCATGGGCCGGGCCATTTGAGCCAGGGCCTCGTCCGAGAAATAGCGGCCGGACTTGACGGCATAGGGACCGGCGGGCCGAGGTTTTTTGGTAAGCCCCAGACGCTGGTAATAGGACGCGGGGATGTTGTTTGAGTCCTTATATACATGCCAGGCGCAGGCATCGTTTGCGCTTTGGGGCGGGTCCACCGGCCAGAGCAGGGCGCCGTAACCGGATTCGTAGGGCAGGATTTCATTTAAAAACGGGCAGTGGATGCAGTAATACGGAAAATCCTTCCGGTTATAGGTCCATTTCCAGGGTTTCCGGGACAGCCTGCCCCCAGCTTCAGGTTCATACCAGCCCCTTTGCCAGAGCCGCAGGCCGCTGCCGCAGGGATGCAGGTGAAAGGTGAATTTTTCGTCATCCTCGGTGATGGAGAATTGCCCCGGGTGATCCCCGGCCGCAAAACAGCTGTGGGCCCGCCAGGACTTGGCCAGAAGATAAACCGAAAGATACGGCAGCACCTGGGCCGAGGCCGCGTCAAAAAACTGGCGCTCGGCGGACTGGGCAAAAACATAACGAAACATGGGCTCGATGGTTTCCTCGCCGAATTGCTCGCCGACAAAACTCCACAACACCGTGCAGGAATCGGCGAAAAAATCATGAAGGAAAATCCGGGAGCCAGCCATCTCCCGGGTCAGGGCCAGGGCGCCGGCCGTGTCCTTTTTTCTGATCCGCTGGGCGATCCGGTCCGGATACGGGGTGGCAAGCGCTTTTAATTGGGCTTTTGTGAAAATCATTGCAGTCCATCGGCGATATGACGGACTAAAAGATACGGGTTGGTGTCCCCCAGGACTTGAAGCACCTTAATGTCCCGCATGCTTTTCTCGATTCCGTATTCGTGCATGTAGCCGTACCCGCCGTGAATCTGAATCGCGTCCAGCACGATCTCCAGAGCCGCGTCGGTGCAGAAGGCCTTGACCAGGGCCGCATCCGGAGCGTGAAAGGCGGGTCGCCATTTTTTTTCATTCAACAAATCCAAATACCCGGCGGTCCCTACATTGAGTTTCATTTTCATGTTCCCCAGCATGCGCTGAATCTCCTGGTGAAAAATGATTCGGTTTTTAAACTGGTAGCGCTGCGTAGCATAATCTTTCGCCTTTTGAAAGGCCGACCGGGCGCATCCCACGGCCGCGGCGGACACAACCCCGTAAAAGGCGTCTTCGGCGGCCCGCCTCATTTTTTTCGCCTCCTCCCCGGTTGCCAGGACCGCCGGCTCCTCCACCCGGACCTCCTGAAAGCGAAGGCGGGCAAAGGCGTTTATTTTCAACCCAGGGAGCAAAAGGGGGTTTTCCAGGGACACGCCGGATGCGGATGGATCGATCAGGATAGCAGCCGGTTCATGTTGGTTTTCATTTAAGTAAACAAAGACGATAAGCGCCTTGGCCAGGCCCGCGTTCCCCATGGGCAGGGTGCTGCCGGTGATGACCAGACCGTGTTTTTCAGGCAATGCCAAGACAGGTCCATCTTCCGGTTCCGGGGAAAAACAGACCGAGGCCATCACAGGCCGATCCGCATCCTGCCCGGAAAAGGCTGAAAACCATTTTTCCAGCCCTGCTTTTCCGCACGCCGAAACCGCGGCGCAGGCGGTAAAATGATGGGCGAAGATGGACGCAAACCCCGCGCATTCGAAGGCTAAGCGATCCAGCACCAGCCCGCCGGCCAGCAGGTCCATGCCTGCGCCGCCAAAGGCCTCGGGGATCAGCAAAGCCGGAAGGTCCAGGTCCCTTGATTTTTCCCACAACCCTTCGGCCGCGCCATGATCCGCGGCCAGGTCGGCCTCAAGGGCCAGGGGCCGGACCTCTTTTTTGGCAAACCGGTCGACCTCGTTTAGAATTTCCGCATAGATTCCGTGCGCCATGAAAACATTTCCAGTTTTAATGTCCTTTAGCCTTCAACCTTCAGCCTATACCCCTTTTTTTCCTCTGCGCTCTGTGGTGAAAATATTTTACAAAAACCGGCCGATCTCAAGGTTGAAGAGATCAATCCGGTTGGCCTGATTGCTGCCCTCGTAAATCTGGGCGATCTTGGCATCCCGAAAATACTTCTCCAGGCCGTGGGCATGGTCCATGCCTTCAAGCCCCACGATGTCCAGCATTCGGGAGGCGGTTTTCACGGCCAGATCCGTGCCCGCCACCTTGACCGCCGACCCGTGCCGAACAAACTCTTCCACCATCTCATCGCCCACCAGCCGTTTCTTCAGATAACTTCCGGCGTTGTCCAGAAACCGTCTGTTTGCCAGGGCAGCCACCGGCTCGGATAAAAGCAGGTTTGCCGGCAACAGATTCAGCGAGGCTTTGACCGGCAGGGCCTCAAACAGCTGCCAGGCGTGAAAGGTATCCAGGGCCACGGCAAAGTTGTAGCAGGCGTTTCTGACCGAAGCGATATCCTTTAAGCTGTCTGTGATGATAAACCGCACCCAGTCTTCATCGATCAGACGATGGCCGCGAACCTTTTTGGAGGCCGCATAGGTGACAGCGCGTTCCAGGGCGCCCCGGGCAAGCCCCAGGCCGGCCAGCCCGATGTATCCCCGCGTGATGGAAAGGATTTCGCGGGTGTGCCGCAGCCCTCGGCCTGAAGGCTCCCACAGGTTTTTCTCCGGCACAAAGACATCCTTAAAAAATAATTCCGCGGTCTGGCTGGCCTTCTGTCCGCACTTGCGCTCCACCCGGCCCACGGAAAACCCCTTGGAATCCGTGGGGATCAAAAAGGTGGCCATGGAGTCGCGCGGGGCCGCAGGGTCGGTGGGAATGTTGGCGATCACAAAATGGGCCAGGCTGCCGTTGGTGATAAAGCACTTGGTGCCGTTGATCAGGTACCCGCCCTTGACCTTTTGCGCCGAGGTGGACGGATGCATGGCCGACATGGCCTCGCCTTCCTCCATGTCGGTGCCGGCCGACGGCTCGGTGATGGCCCAGGACCAGAACAGAGGGGTTTGTTTTTTCTGGGCCTCCACCATTTGCCGAATAATCCTCATGATAATTCCGGTGCGGCATTCCACCATGGCGCCCAGCAGCCCGAAGGTGTTAAAGGCGATGTTGCTCGCCGTAGCCAGGCAGACGCTGGAAAGTTCCTCCACCATCACCGCGTTGGCCAGGGCGTGCCACCCCAGGCCGCCCAGCTGCTTGGGAATCGGCGCGATGGTCAGCTTGAGGCTGTTTGCCTTTTTCCAGAGATCCCAGTCAAAATAGCGGGGATCCGCGCTGCAACGCCGGTCGGTTTCCAGCACGACCGGCAGCATCTGCTCGCGGGCGAACCGGCGGGCCACCACCTGGGCCTGCTCCGCTGTTTTAATGTAGGCGGGACAGGCTTTTTTCAGCCTTCCCAGACCCGGAAGGGTGTCGATGAGATCAGGCGCGTCGGCATGAAGGCCGAACTTAATTACAGGGGTTTTCATTTCAGATCACTTGCCTATGGCTACTCATAGGTTTTCTCAAGGTAAGCGGTCTTCTTACTGGAGCGGTCCAGGGAGTTGGGGGGAAGCCAGGTGACGGCCGGCCGGATTTTGAGCAGCCGGTGCATCCGCTCCTGGAGTTCGGCCTCAAGCCCCGGCAGATCCGCCTCGCCGACCCCCTCGGCGTATTCGATCTTGAGCTTTAAAGGCGGCACCACCCGGGGCGGCGGTTCATCCAGCACAATGCGAAAGGCGCCGGTGAGCTTTTCCGGAAAGCCGTGGATCACCCCCTCGATGGCCGCGGGGTAGACCGGCACCCCCTTGATCTTGAGCATGTCATCGGCCCGGCCGATCACCTTGTAACGGAACCCGCTTTTGCCGCAGGGGCAAGGGTCGGTGAACACCTGATGCACATCGTTCATGGTAAACCGCATGTCAAACCAGACCGCGGCCTCCGGGTGAAGCGAGGTGCCCGCCATCAGGCCGGTGGCGCCGTGGGTGAGGGGAACCGGTTGTTTTGTTTCCGGGTCGATCAGCTCATAGTAGGCCAAATCGTCCGCCAGCCAGTGCATGCCCTGGTAGATGGGATAATCGCAGGAACAACCGTATCCGGCGCCCGCGTCAAACACCTTTGCGCCAAACTCGGATTCCAGCCTGGCCCGCACCTCGGGAATCCCGGCTCCAGGCTCAGCGCCCAGGATCAAAGTTTTGATCCCGAGGTTTTTGACCGGCACGTGAAGCACCTCGGGGCACCGCTCGATCAGATGCAGCGCCAAGGACGGGGTGCCGGTAAACACGTTGACCTTAAACAGCTGAATGAACTGAAGAATTTTTTCAGTGCCGGCTTCGGCGCCGATGGGAACGATCATGATGCCGGGAAAATTTTTGTACCAGAGGATCTGCGGGGTGCCGGCCGCATGCATGCAGAGCCCGAAACAAAGACCGATCCGGTCTCCGGGCCGCACCCCCATGCGCCAGGCGGCCCGGCACATGATCTCCTGGGCGTCGGCAATGGAGGCGTTGAAATTCGGATACGGGGTCGGAATCCCCGTGGTGCCCGAGGTGGTGGTCAGAAGGTAGAGGTCGCGAAACCGCTGCTCGCCGAAAAGCTCGATCATCAGCTTGTCCATGTCAAGCCCGACCTCCATGATTACTTCACGGATTTCAGCCTGCCCCACCGCCGGAATGGCCGAGGCAAAATCCTCAAAGCTTTGAATATCTTCGGGCTTCACCCCGGCCGCATCGAAGCGTTTCCGGTTAAACGGGGTATGGTCATACTGCCATTGAAGCGCAACCTTCAGTTTTTCCAACTGAAGCGTCCGCATCTTTTCGGTGTTGAGGTTTGGCTCAACCTCCATGTTCCAGTAAGGGCGATCCGTTTTTTCCATGTCGGCCTCCAGATAATTTTTAATCGTTATTTTTTCAGTATATGCAGGGCCATGGCGGCCGCGTCCACGCCGAGAATGCCGCCGCCGTTATGGGTCATGCCGACCTTTGCGCCGCTGACCTGCCTTTCCCCGGCCGTCCCCCGAAGCTGGTCGACGATCTCGTGAATCTGGCCCAGGCCCGTGGCGCCGATGGGGTGGCCCTTGGCGGTAAGGCCGCCCGACGGGTTTGAAGGAAGCCGGCCGTTGATTTCCAGAAACCCCTTGTCAATCCATTCGGCCGCGGACTCCCCGGGTACCAGCCCGAGTTCGATCAGGGAGATGATTTCCGAGGGGGAGGTGGCGTCATGGACCTCGATCACGTCGATCTCATTCGGGCCGATGCCGGCAGCCGCATAGGCCTTAGGCCCCAGCCGATGGGTCAGGGTGTCCTTGAGGTCATCGCTGATCCGGCCGCTTCCCACCACCGATGCCGCGATCCAGACCGGGTCGCGGGTGATTTGAAAAGCCTTCTTTTCGGAACAGAGGATGACCGCGGCCGCGCCGTCGCAGACCGGCGAGCACATCATCCGGGTCAAGGGGAATGCCACCTCTCCGGATTGAAGCACCTCCTGGGCCGTGACCGGATTTTGGTACATGGCATGCGGGTTTTTCGACCCGTTTTGATGGCTTTTTACGGCCAGCCGGACAAAGTGATCCTGGGTCAGGCCGAACCGGTCCATGTAGGATTTCGTGTAATAGGCGTACATGTCCATGAAGATGCTTTTGCTTTTGCCGCTTTCCGGAGACAGGATCGAAGCTTCTCCGCCCTGCTTTTTCTGAAAATCCTCAAGCATCTTCACGGCCGCTTCGACATCCACGGCGGTACCCAGAGCCAGAAACGACTTGAGCTTGTTTTCGTCGTAGAGCTTTTCAAACCCCACGACCAGGGCGCAATCATACTGACCCGCGGCAACGCTGGTCCAGGCCAGGTTCAAGGCCGACGAAGAGCTGGCGCAGGCGTTTTCAATGTTATACATGGGAATGGTGTCGATCCCCATGGCGCTTAGGCAGACTTGCGCCCGAATCTGCTCCTGGCCGGTCATGATACCGGCAACCGCAGACCCCACATAGGCCGCCTCGATTTGGCCGGCCTTTATTCCGGCGTCCGCCAGGACCTTTTCAACGGCTTCGCGGACCAGGTCCTTTATTCCTTTTTCAGGATACCGGTGAAACCGGATCATTCCTGCGCCGACAATTGCCACCCCCCGCATGGGCTGCCCCCTTTCACCACGGCATAGTTACCGCCGCGCTTTTTATATTCATCTACCTTTAATTGACTCAACAGTCAATTAAAATCAGGCCGACGCCAAAAAATCTTTAT
>CAZFWD010000327.1:0-4109 GCA_964522535.1 uncultured Desulfonema sp. | reverse complement strand
GCCAAGGCCATCGAAAAAGCGCTTCAACTGTTAAACCGACAGGGATCACAGGAGGCCCCATGATCGCTATGATCGACAACTATGATTCGTTCACCTATAACCTGGTTCAATACCTGCGCCAGCTCGGCGAAGCGGTCATGGTCGTTCGAAACGACGCCTTTACGGTGGAAGGGTTGGCCGAACACCCGTTGAGCGGCATCGTCATTTCCCCAGGCCCGGGAACCCCCGAAGCCGCCGGCCTCTCCATACCCCTCATCCGGCATTTTTCCGGAAAGCTTCCGATCCTCGGGGTCTGTCTCGGACACCAGGCCATCGCCACGGCCTTTGGCGGGAAGATTGTATCGGCAAAAAAAATCATGCATGGAAAAACCTCGATGATCACCGCCGACGGCAAAGGGCTGTTTAATGCCATCAGCAAACCGTTTCCGGCCATGAGATATCATTCCCTGGCGGTTTCGAGGGATGATCTGCCGGACTGCCTGGAAATCACGGCCCGGGCCGATGACGGGGAGATCATGGGGATCCGCCATAAAACAGATCCGACCGAGGGCATACAATTCCACCCGGAATCCATCATGACACCGGTGGGCAAACGGCTGCTGAGAAATTTTATCCGTCTATGGGCGCGGAAACCGGAAAAGGAGGAGCGGTCATGTTCAGACGGTATCTAAGCAAAATCATAAATAACCAAAACCTGGACCGGGAGGAGATGGCCGCGATGATGGACGCCATCCTCTCCGGAACCGCCAGCGACGCTCAAATCGGCGCGTTCATAGGCGCACTCTCAACAAAAGGCGAAACCTTCGAGGAGCTCGCCGGCGCGGCCGTCGCCATGCGCCGGAAGGCCTTACGGATTGAAACCGCCGCACCGATCGTCGTCGACACCTGCGGTACCGGCGGGGACGGCGCGCACACCTTCAATATCTCAACCACCGCCGCCTTTGTGGTGGCGGGTTGCGGCGTAACCGTTGCGAAACACGGCAATCGATCGGTGTCCAGCCGATGCGGCAGTGCGGATCTGCTTGAAGCCCTTGGGGTGAAACTCAATGCAGCTGCCGAAATCACCGAGGAGGCCATAGCCGAGATCGGTATCGGTTTTCTGTTTGCACCGATCTATCACAGCGCCATGCGGCACGCGGCAACCGCGAGAAAAGAGATCGGTCTTCGCAGCATCTTCAACATGCTGGGGCCGCTGACCAATCCGGCCGCGGCCAACTGCCAGGTTCTCGGGGTATACGCGCCGGAACTCACCGAAATCGTCGCAGAGGCGCTGAAAACCCTCGGAACAAAGCGGGCGTTCGTGGTTCACGGACATGACGGCCTGGATGAAATAACCGTCTGTGCGCCGACGCGGGTATCCGAACTTAAAGAGGGCCGAATCACAACCTACGAGATTTCGCCGGATGTGTTCTTTGAACAAACCGCAGACCCTGAAGCCCTTGCCGGCGGAAATCCGGAAGAAAATGCGAAAATTACAAATAACATTTTAAACGGCGAACTAGGCCCCGGACGGGATATCGTTCTGATCAATGCCTCAGCCGCACTGGTTGCCGCAGGGCAAGCAAAAACCTTAAAGGAAGGGATCCGGCTCGCTGAAAATGCCATCGACAGCGGCAGGGCCCTGGCCAAGTTGGACGCCCTGGTTCGTTTCACTCGGGAGAACGGCTGATGGCTGAAAATTTTTTGGAAAAAATCATTGAACATAAAAAAGAAGAAATCCGAAGGCAGAAGCGTAAGCGATCCGAAAGCAGCCTTCGCGCAGATGCGGAAATCAACAAAATCCGGCGGCCCTTTATGCAAAAACTGGAAACGGTCACGCCCGGGGAGGTTCACATCATTGCGGAGATCAAACGCGCCTCCCCCTCAAAGGGGGATATCCGGCCGGACCTTGACCCGGCGGGGTTAGCCGCATCCTACGAACGCGGCGGGGCATCCGTAGTCTCTGTGCTTACCGAAACAAAATGGTTCAAAGGGAGCATTCAGGATCTGCAGGCGGCGCGCGATACCACGACCCTGCCGGTGCTCAGAAAGGACTTTATTCTTTCTTCATACCAAATCTATGAATCGGCTCTGATTTCGGCGGATGCCGTCCTGCTGATCGTCAGAATCCTTTCAAAAAGCCAGTTAAACGACTACCTGGCGCTGTGCGCCGGCCTGGGGCTGGATGCCCTGGTGGAGGTCCACAGCCTGAAGGACATCGAGACGGTCCTATTGACCAGGGCAAAGCTGATCGGCATCAACAACCGGAACCTGAGGCTTTTTAATACCGACACGGAAACCGCCATTCATCTGGCAAAACACCTCAAACCGGAACAGATCCCGGTGGCCGCAAGCGGAATCCAATCCCGGCGTGATATTGAAAAAAACATGGAAGCCGGCATATACCGGTTCCTGATCGGCGAAAGCCTTGTGCGCTCCGATCACCCGGATAAACGGATCGCATGTTTGAAAGGCGGCAAATAGGGAGGATTCGATGGAAAACCATGGATTACAGGAACAGTGCTGTTTTCCTCAAATCAAGGTGTGCGGGCTGACCAGCCCCGAGGCGGCGGCGCAATGCGCCCTTTTAGGCGCGGACGCAATCGGGGTTGTCTTTTTTCCAAAAAGCCCGCGCTGCGTCACGATTGATCAGGCAAAAGCCATCTGCGCAGGGATTCCGAGCCATACCGCCAGGGTCGGGGTTTTCGTTGATGAATCCTACGACCGGATTATGAAAATCGTCGCATCCTGCGGGCTGATCGCGGTCCAGCTTCACGGTCATGAACCGCCTACGCTGGTGAGCGATTTGAGGCGTCAAAACCTCATCGTCATCAAGGCGCTTTACATGGAATCCGAACCTTCTGTGAAGCAGGCGGCCCGGTATGAGGCTTTGGCCGTTCTTGTGGAGTGCGCCAGGGGGGTCCTGCCCGGCGGAAACGCTATGGGATGGAACTGGAAAAACGCCCGTCCCTTTGGCAAGAAGCATCCCCTGATTCTGGCCGGAGGCCTCAACCCGGAAAATATCGCCCAGGCGGTCATAGAGGCCCAACCGGATGCCGTAGACGTCAGCTCCGGAGTGGAATCTTCCCCGGGGAAAAAGGATATCAACAAAATCAAAGCCTTTATTCATGCAGTGCAGGGGTGCACCCCCGATCGAAAACCAAGGAGAATCTTCTGATGGAATCAACAAATACGTACCAGACCGACATCTACCCGGACGGAAGGGGCCACTTCGGCCCCTACGGAGGCCGGTATGTGGCCGAAACCCTGATGCCGGCATTGATTGAACTTGAGGCGGCATACAAAACCTACCTGCCGCAATCCAGTTTTCAGAAGGAGCTTGCCCATCTGCTTAAAAATTATGTGGGAAGGCCCACCCCGATTTTTTTCGCTCAGCGGTTGAGCCGGTCCCTGGAAGGGGCCGACATTTATCTCAAGCGGGAGGACCTGACCCACACCGGCGCGCATAAAATCAACAACACCATGGGTCAGACCCTTCTGGCCAAATACATGGGAAAAAGAAAGATCATCGCGGAAACCGGCGCCGGGCAACACGGGGTGGCCACCGCCACGGCCGCGGCGCTTTTCGGCATGGCGTGCAAAATATTTATGGGGGTGGCGGATATCGAGCGGCAGGCCCCCAACGTGAAACGGATGGAGCTTCTGGGGGCCGAGGTGATTCCGGTGGCATCGGGTACGGGCACCCTCAAGGATGCCATGAATGAAGCGCTTCGCTACTGGGTATCGGCCGTGCGGGACACCTTTTATGTGATCGGGTCTGTTGCCGGGCCCCACCCCTATCCCGCCATGGTGCGCGAGTTTCAGAAAACCATCGGGATAGAAGCCCGCAGCCAGATGCTCGCGCTGACCGGACGGCTTCCGGACCTCCTGGTGGCCTGCGTGGGCGGCGGCAGCAACGCCATGGGGCTCTTTTATGGGTTTATGAACGACAAGGTGGCAATGCTGGGGGTTGAGGCCGCCGGCCGCGGGATTGACACCGGAAAGCACGCGGCCACCCTTTGCGCCGGATCTGTCGGCGTGCTTCACGGTGCGAAATCCTATCTTCTGCAGGATGAGAACGGCCAGATTCAGGAGGCCCATTCCATTGCCGCGGGGCTGGATTATCCGGG
>CAZFWD010000326.1:0-4267 GCA_964522535.1 uncultured Desulfonema sp. | reverse complement strand
ATGTTGCAGAGGGTCATGCGAGACTCCATGCTCATGGCCTCCACCACCGGGCCGTCGAACGCGATCACTCGGTTGGTGGCGCCGTTGACCCCGATCCTGCCGATGATGGAAAGAATGACATCCTTGGCATAAACGCCCGGGGCCAACTTCCCGGTAATGCGGATTCTCATGCTCTGGGGATACCTGAACGCACAAACCCCCTTTAAAAGACCCACCTCCAGATCGGTGGTGCCGACCCCCGCGGCAAAAGCGCCGAACGCGCCATGGGTGCAGGTATGGGAATCCCCCATGATGATCACGTACCCCGGCCGGACAAACCCCTTTTCCGGAAAAAGGGCGTGGCAGACCCCATTTGCGCCGATATCAAAAAAATCGGAAATCCCGTGGCGCCTGGCCCAGTCCCTTAGAATTTTCCCTTGCAGAGCGGTCTTGCTGTCCTTGGCCGGGGTGACATGGTCAATGACCGCCTTGATTTTTGTTGAATCAAACACCCGGTCCATGCCCCGGCTCACCAGATCGTTGATCGCCACAGGTGTGGTGATTTCATGGCAAAACACTGCATCCAGGCGAAGCACATGAATATCCTCGAACGGATTGTCGATGTGGTGCGCGTCAAAAATCTTCTCAGCAGCGGTTCTTCCCATTCACCTCTTCCTTCCGCATACCGGACGGCGGCCAAAAAAAAGTCGCCATCGAACTCTTCCGCCCATGCGGTTTCACGGAAAAAACATCACATGATGGTCTGATACGACGCCTCATAAACCTGCATCAGACAATCGCTAAACAGCCAACCCACAATCGCCAAACACTCCATATCCAGATAGGCTGAGGCCCGGCGTTCAAACAAAACCCGGCACTGGGCGGAAAACTCAGCATCCGCGTCGTTAAACAGCATGAAAATCGGCGATTTTTCCATCACGCTATCGTCTGGGCGTAACTCCGGCATGCGTTTATTTCGACTTTACCACTAATACCGAGGTGTGGTCCAGGGAGCGAATCAGCTTGATGCTGATATCGCCTAAAACAAACTCCTCGGATTTCGACATTTTCTTTCGACCGATGATGATCATATCATAGTTTCCCCTGTTGCAGAAATCAATGATCCCCTCGGTCACCGATGGGTAAGGATCGGTCAAAAGATGAACGTCAATATTTTCCGGGTTAAATCCCCCTTTCTCCACAATTCTTTCCTTGGCTCTGCGCAAAACGAATTTCAACAGCTCGGGCTGGCTCTCCATAAACTTTTTACCCATCAGCTCCTCGCCGGAGGTCGGTTTTCTGAACACGTGAATTAAGGTGATCCGGGAGTCCTCCGGACAAAAGGACATCTTGATTAAAAAATCGACAACCGCCCTGGAACTCACCGAATCGTTTAACGGAACAAGTATTGAAGTGGCCAAAATCCTTACCTCTTCCTTTCAGTCGTGTTCGACCCTTTCCAGATCCTCGATGATCTCGTCGATCCGCTCGTAATAGACATCAGCCGCCTTAGAAAAGTGCATCAGGATATTGTTGAGCGAATCCGGAATATACGGATACAATTTCTTTAAGTTTAACAACCGTGATTTATCAAGGATCGAAAAATCATCGCCATCGATCCGCCGAATCAGATCCCCGTAACGGCCGGTATCGCTTTTGATCATGAAAAAATCATGAAACCCTTTTCCCGCCGCATAGAGCAGAATATTGCCCAGTCCGAACAGATCCAGGCTGAATGGGTTTTCCGGGGCATGATAGTCATAATCAAAATCAATCCAGACATAGTTGCCGGTACCGCCGTCCACGATGATGTGATCGTTTCGAATGTCCCCGTGCCGGAAGCCGCTTCGGTGCAGCAGCCGAATGGCTTCGAACGATCCGCGCAACCGGCGCAGTACGTCCGGAAGCACCCGGTCGAAGTAGGTGCGGTGATCCATATCCAGCGCATTGATGCTTACAAAAAAATTCGATCCGCGCACGATATCCAGCACCCGGACATTGTTCCCCTTTTCATCCCGAAAGGACTGTCCCTGCATGAAACAGGGATTGCCTTTCATCATATCCAGGATCGCGGCTTCCTTGTCCGGATCCCTGTAGCACCGGATCTTAACCCCGCCCAGGGTGGTCTCAAAGGTCTCAAAAAAGGCCAGCTTGATGATCTTCCGCTCGCCCGTGGCCTTGTCTAAGGCCCTTTTGACCCAGAATTTGGGGTCTTCGATGCCGAACCGGCGTTCCCATTCATGCCCGGTGATTCTAAACACCCTGTCGCCGACCTGAATCTCGTCCCCGCAATCAATGGAAAAAAAATCGGTGGTGTCCGAAACCGGCCGCTTCATCAGTCCTTATCCCTGAAACATTCGGGGCGGAAGGCTGTCGATCGCCATTCTGATCTGGTCGATAAAATTCTTCTGGCCGTTGTTCTCGATCACGACGCCGAGCTGGTTGGCCAGCACGCAAAGGGAATCCACGTCCTCCTCGTGAAAGTGAAGCGGCTGATCATGATAAATCCGTATGATCCCGATGGAGCGCCCCCGGTACTTGATGGGAACCGACATCAGGGAAACGATTCCCTCCGTGGCGGCGGCCTCAGGATACAGGATGCGGCTGTCATGCTGCACATCCGCGACCATCTCCACCTTTCCGCTCTTGATGGCACTGTATTCGCAATCCGCAAAAAGCGGCCCCTTGTTTAAATACTCCTCGCTGATGCCGTAGCTGCTCACGCGAAACAACTGATCCTCGATCTCATCCAGCAGCATGATGCTGGCGCCTTTCACCTTGAAGGTCCGGCACACCCCTTCCATCAGGTGGTTGGCCAAAAGGTTAAAGTGATCGTAGGTTGAAATGGCATTGCTGATGGCCTTGAACTGTTTTAAATAAAATTTTCGCTCCGGTTCCTGGCTCATGTTTTCACCTTCTTTCTGTGATCCTAAAAATTTGAAAATGCATCATCCATACCCCTGAAACCGTGCCGACCACCTTCCCTTCAGGGTGGGCTTTTTTAGAGATTCCGCCAAAAGTCTCAAAAACCGCCCCCGGGGAATCTCCCGCGCGCCCATGCGCATCAGATGAGCGGTGGTGACCTGGCAGTCGATCATGTCAAACCCATGCCCTTTTAGAAAATCACAAAGCGCCGCCAGGGCCACTTTAGAGGCGTTGCTGACCCGGGTAAACATGGACTCACCAAAAAAACATCCGCCCAAGGAAAGGCCGTAGAGCCCGCCGGCCAGATCGCCCTTGTGCCAGGCCTCGACGGAATGGGCATACCCGGCATCAAACAGCCTGCCGTAGGCATCGATCATGTCATCGACGATCCACGTTCCCTGATTATTCCTGAGCCGGACCTGGGCGCAGCAGGCGATGACCTGATCAAACACCGTGTCACTGGTTACCTTAAAAACGCCTTGGCTGATGGTCCGCCTCAACCGGGCGGAGATTTTAAATTCCGAAGGATAAAGGACAAGCCGGGGGTCCGGGGACCACCACAGTATCGGTTCGCCGTCGGAAAACCAGGGAAAAATCCCCATGCGATAGGCCAGAAGCAGCCGTTTCTCGCTTAAATCCCCGCCGACGGCCAGAAGCCCCTCCGGCTCCGCAAAGCCGGGCGGCGGGAATGAAATCCTTTCAGAAAGGCGAAAAATCGGCATAACGCAATAAAAGGTTAAACATCGTAGGTAAATATCAACGCATCGTTTTTGACCTTGACATATACCTTTCCGCCTTTCACCAACTGCCCGAAAAGGATCTGATCGGTGAGGGTGTCCTTGATTTCGCTCTGGATCAACCGATCAAGGGGTCTTGCGCCGAAATGGGGATCAAATCCTTTTTCTGCCAGCCATTGCCTGGCTGAATCGGAGATACTGAGGGAAACCTTCTTGGCGGCAAGCTGAGGCCGAAGCTCATCGATAAACTTGTCCACCACCCTTTCCATGATCTTCACATCCAACGACCTGAAGGTAATAATATCATCCAAGCGGTTTCTGAATTCCGGGCTGAAAAACTGCTCGATCGCCTTCTTTCCCTTGCTTGCCGTATCCTTCTGCGCGTCTGAGCCAAACCCGATGGTGCTGCTGACCATCTCCCGGGCACCGGCGTTGGAGGTCATGATCAGAATGACGTTTCTAAAATCCGCGGTTTTACCGTTGTTGTCCGTTAAGGCCGCATGATCCATGACCTGCAGCAGAATACTGTACATGTCAAGATGCGCCTTTTCAATTTCATCAAGCAGCAGCACGCTGTAAGGATGCTTCTTGATCTGATCGGTGAGCAGCCCCCCCTGGAAAAAACC
>CAZFWD010000325.1:0-2767 GCA_964522535.1 uncultured Desulfonema sp. | reverse complement strand
TGCAGCGCGCCGGCCGCGTCGATTCGGGACTGTCTTGGCATGAACCGAACGTATCAAATGGAGGCCCGTGCGTCAAGTTAATAAGTTAGGGGCGTCCCCCAATTGCGCTCATAGATCAATCTTTAAGAAGAGGCCATGGTCTGGCTTCCTCAATTTCGTAGGACAGCTCCAGAAGAAGTCGTTCCATGCCCATTGTTGCCGCGAACTGCACGCCCATAGGCACCCCGTTTTTGGAAAACCCCATGGGCAGGGCTATGGCGGGAGCGCCGGAAATATTGTGAAATGGCGTAAACGCGCAATAGTTTCTAACGCGCTCCATTGCCATATCAAACGGTACGTCAGATCCGATGTACCCCAGTTTCGGCGTAGGATGGGACAGAATCGGAGAGAGCAGGACATCATAATCCCTGAATATATCGTTATATGTTTTTTCGAATCCCTTAAGGCGCTTAATTATAGAGGGGGTTTGTAATAATTTTTTTTGAAAGAGTTGTCCCAAGCCCACTCCCCACTCCTCCATTTTTGATCTTTCAAAGCCGAAACCCACGATGTAAAATCCGAAAAAACGTATCATGAAAGCCATCATGCCCCAGTACCACCAGAAATCATCGATCACGGTTTCATTAAAAGGGCACCGAATTTCAGTAACGGCATGTCTCAATCCTTCACAGAGTTTTCCCGCTTCAATCACCATCGCGGTTGTTTCGGCATGGCTCGGCGTCCCGAAGGGCGTTTCAATAAAAAGACCGATACGGAGACGTTTTTTTCCGGGATGAAGGATCCGACCGATTTCAGGCAGTGTTGGATTACGGTAATATTTTTCAGCCCCCTCATAAAAGGCGGCCGTATCTCTCACCGTTCGAGATACGATGCCCTGGTGCAGTATGCCGACCGGCAGCAGCTCAGAGCCGTCAACCTTTACAAGACGTCCCCGCGTGGGTTTGAGGCCGACCAGACCGCAGCAGGACGCCGGTATCCGGATGGATCCCCCTCCGTCATTGCCATGCGCCAGGGGCACAACCCCCGCGGCCACCAGTGCCGCGGATCCTCCTGATGAACCGCCGGTGGAATAATCGAGGTTCCAGGGATTGCGCGCCGGGCCCGTTGCCACCGCCTCGGTCGTTGCGGTCAGCCCGAATTCCGGAAGATTACTTTTGCCAAGACATATAAGCCCCAGGGAATGGAACTGCCTGACGAATTTGCATGACTTTTTCTTAATTTTCACCGGCACCGCACGGGAGCTGTATCGGGTGGGCACGCCCGCGATGTTGTCCGTATCTTTTATAAAGGAAGGGACCCCGGACAAAATGCCCAGCTGCGGCGTTTTTGATTTTTCCAGGGCTTGATCATACATTTCAGTAACGATAGCGTTAAGAGAGGGATTAACCCTTTTCGCCCTTTCTATTGCCGCTGTAACGATTTCCGCAGCGCTGATCTTTCCTGAGGCGATTTTTTCCGCTGTTTCAACCCCGTCCATGGTGCCGAGAAAATCATTGGAATAGGCATGTAATTGCATAATTTTTTTCCATAATACATTTTTTTAATGAACAACTGGTGGAACGCCGTGATTCATGCTTTATGGATACGGATAAAAATTTGCTTTCGATGATTTGATGTATCGTTTAAATCAGTTTGTATGTCAAGTTTTTAGAAAAAATGAAAAAAATGGGGATGGGTGAAAAATAGAAAATAGGGGGACATCCAAACTCATTAGCTTCCGTAAGGATTTTTGTTTAAGATGTTCAGTCGATGCCGAAATAAATCCGCATTAGGGAGTGTGGTTTTGATTTCGGTCGCTCATGAAGGATTGACAGCTTCGCCGGTGTTGTTTAAAAAGCAGGTGTCTTTATCCGATTGAAAACCGTCTTCTATTTCGGAGGCTTCCATGGCGCTGTCGGTGGTGGACATCTACAGGGACATCCTGCCCAAAACAAACTGCGGGGATTGCGGCCAGCCCACCTGCCTGGCTTTTGCCAGCATGGTGGTTTCCGAACAATACCCGCTTTCCCTGTGCCCCCATATCCCTAAAGAGGTGATCGCGCGGTGTGCGCCGGAGCTGAAGGCGCAGTATGCGGCCCGCAAATGGACCAAACGGGACATGGCTGAGGACGCCTTGCAGTGGGCGAGATCCAGGGCTGCTTCCATGGATCTCCATGAGCTGCCCGCAAGGATCGGCGGTCGGCTGGTGGAAAAGGAGGGGAAAAAGCTGTTTGCGCTTCCCTGCCTCAATTTTGAGATTGAGGTTTTCGAAGATGACATTCGGCGCAAGGACGGAGCCGAACTTGACCGGTGGGAAAAGGTGTTTCTTTACAACCACCTGGCCCAGGGCGGAAGCGCGCATCCCACCGGCAAATGGAAGGGATTTTCCGAGCTGCCCCATACGGTCTCAAAGATGGTCTCCATGAAGAATAACGTGGAGGCGCCTCTGATTCGGCGTTTTTCAGGCAAAAAGGCGGAGCTGGCCCGGGCCGCAAAAGCGCTGGGCGGGCAGGAGGTGGCCGAAACCGCCGGATCTGCGGAGCTTGCGGTTTACTTTCGCGTGCTTCCCCGGGTCCCGGTGATGCTGCTTTTCTGGGACGCGGCAAAGGCCGACGGGTTTGAGGCCGAGGTGAAGCTGCTTTTTGACGAAACCGTGACCGAGCATCTGGATATTGAATCCATCCTTTTTTTGAGCGAGCGTCTGGCAGGGCTTCTGACCGGCGAACCCTAGCGGCCTGGATTCAATAAACATTAAAGGCAGGATTCCAACAGGGATGCTTTTTCTTTC